>BDTD01000001.1 GCA_002897635.1 bacterium BMS3Abin11
ATACCGTCACTTTGTGCGAGGAAAAGGGAGTGTTTCTGTAAAGAACCGAATAGTCACTGTCACCTACCCCCGGCGGGCTCATAACCCCATTTTACGTAAAGCAGCCTGGGATCAACTGCCAGCCGTGATACCTGGTATGGAGGACACCAAATTACAGTTAAGATTTAAATGAGATCAGTACAAAATTCTTATATTTGTATGACGGTTAAAACTTTGCGAAAATCGGTGTTATACAAAGAATCAGAGTTTCTCATTCTATTCAGGCCTCTCCGGAAACCAGCTTGAAGAGGCAATTAAGAAGGAATGTGATAAAAGAGTTTACGTAAGAGGTTAGGTCTCAACAGCCTGTTGAAAAACTCCTGATGAAGCCATCCATATAAACTTATCCATTATGATAGAATATTTGAATTTAAAATTCAGGAGGTAATATTGTTAGGAGAAAGCCAGCAAAGCGAGCAGATGTTTTACTATGTAAGGGTAGAAGACATAGTCCCTGAGGATCATCTTTTAAGACTAATCGATAGGCATATCGAATTCAGTTTTATCAGAGAGAAGGTAAAGCATTTATACAGCCATACGGGACGTCCCTCAGTTGATCCTGAAGTATTAATCAGGATGTTGCTCATAGGATATTTATACGGGATCATCTCAGAATGCAGGTTGTGTGAAGAAGTAAAAACGCACATAGGGTATCGTTGGTTTGTGGGATTAAGCCTTGAGGACAAAGTGCCGGATCACTCCACCTTTTCAAAGAACCGCCATGAGAGATTTGCAAATGGAGAAGTATTTCAGGGTATATTTGATGAAATAGTAAGACAATGTATGGAGAAGGGATTTGTAAGTGGAAAGCATCTGACCGTAGACAGCACCCATATAAAAGCCAATGCATCATTTAAGAGCATGGAACCTATAGTAGTGGAGCTCAAACCAAAAGAATATATAGCTAAGGTGGACAAAGACAATCCTGTAAAAGATAACAAAGGAGAACCTTGGGAACCCGATAGTATCCGGTAAAAAACTCGGAAGATTGTACAGGAAGGGGCACTGCTCAGGCACTTTGTTTGTCCGGACAGCATGAAAGCCTCTCTTTGTAAAGTTGTAACCGTCCTATGGATAAGGGGCATTCATACGATTCAGGGAAGCCCTCCTATGATATGAAATATGAACTTTACCGGACAGCATACTATGGGAAAGCTAACTCATTGGAAAATAAAGAATCCGTTCATATTGACTTCATGGTGAATGCAATAGGTGGAAATTTAACCGGACAGTAGTGGTTTGTTTTATAATTGACTTGAGGAACATTGTTGCATAGTATGCAACAATGTTCCTGATTTGTCTCACATAACAGGGAATTGGGATCCTGCCGGACTTAGGAAGTATCGTAGCGAGTAGGGGCAAGCGGCGGCGTCCCGCCGCGTGACAGATTGATCATAAGTCCGGCAGGCTCCTGGACAGGGAGAGTCGTACAAACAGGTATGTTTTCAAGAATAGCTAAAATAAGCCGTCCTCAGGCACATCAATCCTTGCAACGACTCCGTTTATTTTTGTTGCTGGATGAAGCCGCTTCCCGTGCCATGACCTGGATCAGCGCCAATGCAGGCGCAGGCAAGACGCTGCTCATGGCGAGCTATCTGGATGCACGGCGATTGCCTTGCATCTGGTATCGGTTGGACGCAAGAGATGCCGATACGGCCACCTTTTTTTATTACCTGCGCGAAGCGGCGCGCCAAACGGAATTTCCGCAAGCAGAGGCATTGCCATTGCTTACCGCTGAGTACATCGGTTCCGAGGCTGTTTTTGCGCAGAATTTTTTTGCGCAGCTTTTTGTCGGAGCCCCCCGCCCCTATGCACTGGTGTTTGACAATTATCAGGACTTGCCCGACGACGCTCAGCTGCACGCGATCCTGAACACGGCGCTACAGGAGATTCCACCTGATGTGCGCGTGTTTATTTTGAGCCGCACGGTGCCACCAGCAGGCCTGGCCCGGTGGCAGGCCAATCAGCGTATGTGTGTTATCGATTCGCCGGCGTTATGCCTGGATCGGGAAGAGACGGCCGGATTGCTTGCATTGCGACCGGAGTTAGAACTGGACGATGATCTCATTGACTTCATCCATGAAAGGGCTCAGGGGTGGGCTGTGGGTGTTGTTTTGCTGAGTGAGCATCCAAGTCGTAAAAATACTTTGTTAGAGAATAGCGGGCCCGGTTCAGAAGAACGGGTGTTCGATTATTTTGCCAGTGAGCTGTTTGAACAGGCTCCTGAGATTGTAAAAAGCTTTCTTTGTTATACGGCGCTGCTTGGCGAATTCGATATATCTCTTGTAAAACGTCTGACAAATATCACCCATATAGAGAATATCGTACGCAATCTGGTACGCAGGAACCTGTTCATTCATCAGAAAGAAACGATACGGAACAGTTATGAATACCACCAGTTGTTACGTGATTTCCTGGTGGCGCAGGCACACAAAAGACTACCCGCAGAGGAAATCAAAAAATTCCAGATACAGGCAGCGCAACTGCTTGTTGAAGAAGGACAGATAGAAGAAGCATTAAAGCTTCTCTTGAGTGCGAGTGCGTGGGATGTGGCTGCCCGCCTCATCGTAGAACATGCGGAAGAATATATCGATCAGGGCCTGAGTCTTGGTTTGATTCACTGGATAGAATGTATCCCGGAAGATATTCGACAGACATCACCCTGGTTGTTGTACTGGTTTGGTGTGGCACACATGTCACACAATCCCCAACACGCCAGAAATATATTTGAAAGCGCGTATGAATTATTTATGCTGCATTCGGATACCGCTGGGGAACTGTTGACCTGTTGCGGCGCAATTGACGCCATTGTTTTTGAAATGAGTGACTTCAGTCTGTTGGATAAATGGAGTGACCGGCTGGAACAAAGGCTCCCGGGTCTGCCTGCACTGGATAACCCGATGGTTGAGATGTATGTCACGATTGGTATGTTTCTGGCGCTGATGTACCGTAATCCCGGCCATAAGGAACTGCCGAAATGGGTTGCCAAAATAGAGGAATTTGTTCTGTTTGGCTCAAACATCAAGTTCCGCCTGTACGTGGGAAGCCAGCTGTTTATTTACTATACGTGGTGGATAGGTAATTTGGCCAGGGCAGATAGTCTGCTGACAAACCTGCAACCGCTACTTCTGGCGTTCAAGGGGATGCCAGTCATAAAAATAACCTGGTACCTTTTTACATCATGCAATTCCTGGATGTTAGCAAAAACAAATGACAGCATAGAGACGGCAAATAATGGCTTGAGGGTGGCAGATGAAAGTGGTGTGCATATATGGGACTTTGTTATCCGTGCACAAGCTGTTTTTGCCACGTTGTCATCAGGCCAGATGGATATCGCTCAGGCGTATCTTGAGCGCATGGCGGAGTCGCTGGATTTGCATCGCTACCTTGATGTTGCATTTTTCCATCACCTGTATGGATGGTACTGGTTTCTAAAGGGGGACATCCAGCAATCTTACGAACATGCGCGCTTGGCCGTTGAGTATGCAGAGAGGGCCGGGACACTCTATTTCATCCTGCATGGCCGCGTTGAATATTGCAGAAATCAGTACCACCGGGGTGAAATTGCGGCATGTTTGTCTGGGATAGGCGAGGCAAAAAAAGCGGCGCGTGATATTGGTGCGAATACGGTATTGTATGTCGCCAGCCTGCTGCATGCGCAAGTCGTGCTTGAGCAGGGAAATCTGCAAGATTGCCTGACACAATTGCGTGCAGGCCTGGCGCTGGGTAGAACGTATGGATTTTTAAATCACACCTGGTGGTTGCCAACAACCATGAGTCGTCTTTATGCACTGGCGCTCGAGCACGGCATTGAAAAGGATTATGTTGAAAAACTGATACGTTTGCGCAAGCTACTCCCGAATGACGACTATGCCATAGATGATACCTGGCCGTGGCCCCTTCGTATATACACACTGGGCCGCTTTTCACTGGTTAAAAACGACAAGTCTGTGATGTCTTCCGGCAAGGCGCAAAAAAGACCTCTCGAATTACTCAAGGCCATCATTGCTTTTGGCGGCCGCAATGTGAGTGAGGCCAAGTTAATGGATTCACTTTGGCCCGATAGCGAAGGCGACATGGCAAAGCAGAACCTTAAGTCCACGGTACACCGGCTACGCAAACTGCTGGAATCGCAAACGATACAATGGCGTAAAGGCAAACTCACGCTCGATTTGCGTTATTGTTGGGTGGATGTCTGGGCGGTGGAACGGAAGTTGAACGCCCTGTTACAGGCCTTGCCCGATAACCCGGCCAGGCTTGAGCATGAATTGAAGGGTATTGATCAGCTTTACCACGGTTCATTTTTGCAGGGCGAAGATGAATCGTATGTATTGAGCCTGCGCGAACGTTTGCGCAGCAAGATATTGCGTGTCTTTACCCTGGCCGCGGAACAATTTTTTGCACAGGCCGACTATGATCAGGCCATAGCCGTTTTTCGAAAGGGCCTGGATATCGAACCGCTGGTAGAGCGCTTTTATCAGGGCATCATGCAATGCCAGCAGGCGCTTGGTCATCCGGCCGAAGCGCTGTCCACCTATGAGCACTACCGGCAGGTTATGCAAAACCGGGGACTACCCCCTCGCCAGAGATAGCCGCTTTGGCAGCCTCCCTGCACCCCACCAATCGTTAGACCTTTTTTTTCAATCCGTAACCTAATCTGTCACCCCGGCCGGGGTACCGTGCTTCAATCAGGCAGGAATTTCCTGCCCGTTTAATTAGTGCCTGTGTATAAACTGCTGTTTTATATTTTTGTCATGTCCCAAAAGCGTTCGGGGCATCCGGAACTTATTGAAAAGAATAGATTCCGGCTTAAGGACTGCCGGAATGACAGATAGAGAGACTGACTTTATACACAGACTCTAATTAATAAAGGGGAGTAGATCAATGAAAATACAACACATCAAATGGGCCCTGGCCATCTCGATCCTGGCCCTGATCACCGCTTGTGGCGGGGGCGGAGGCGGTGCGCCCGGCACAACACCCCCCCCAGTGCGGCTCTCGTCTTTCCACGCTTTGCCTATGTCGCCAATAAGGATGACAGTAGCGTTTCGACCTATGCCGTGGATGCCACCACCGGCCGTTTGAAATACACCGGCAAGGTCGCGGCGGGGGGTAAGCCCCTCTCAGTCACCATTGACCCGAACAGCCGGTACGCCTATGTGGTGAACGGCCAAAGCAACAGCAGCACCGTGTCGCAATACACCATCGGCACGGATGGCCACCTGACGGCCATGAACCCATCCTCCACAGTGGCAGCGGGTAAAAACTCATACGCTGTCACCACGACAGGAAGCTGGCAGTAAGAGGCATGGCGCGGGTCGATTAAACGGATGTAACGGACATTGTGATTGCTCGCCAATCAAGACCGGCGACTTAAAAAGGTGCCGGTCTTTTTAAGGATATTAATTGCTGTCCGGTTCTTTCTTTCCTGTGCAAAATTCAAATGTAATCTACAAGCATTTCTTCCGCCCAGCCAGGCAATGCTTTCAGCTGTTTTTGAAGTTGTCCGTTTTCTAACAATGCCACTGATAAAAATGGCAAGCTGTGCGATGAATTAGCATAAAATTTTGCGATATCAACTAACGGCAGGACTTCACGAAATATAGCCCACCGGTGTCGGACCAAGCTAACTTACTGAATACATAAAACTATTACCCCATAAACAGACCATTTCAAGCCTTTAAGTGTGGCTTTTTCCAGGCAAAATCACTGCTATAAGAAATATCAGGATCTTTCCGAGAGACGAAAGGGTCAGGTCTACACATTTCACAAAATGAGACTGAGATAGCCTAACAACCACATGAAGACTGACGGGGTGTAGTATCGGCATATTTTATCTTTTCTTGAAACCTTATTTCTGGTATAATTTGTTTATCAGTAGTTCACGCTACCCCGCAGCTTATGTGGAGCGTTGTCGAGGAGCAGCCACTGTTTGCTCGGCGCAAAGCGCCTCACAACCAGCGGATGGATCAGATGCCCTTCGGGCGCTCCTCATCAGCGGCGTTAGGCTGAAAAACAGGAGGTTACTGTGTTATCAAATAAAAGGGCTGTGATTACCGGTGGGAGTGCTGGTATTGGTTTTGGAATTGCTAATGCCTTTGCGCAAAACGGCGCAAGCATTTTTCTTGTGGCCAGAGACGAACGAAAGCTGGAGAAGTCAGCATCAACTCTCTCATCGCTTGGCGTGGATGTTAAATTTTTATCGGCGGATTTGTCGGATTCGCAGGCAGTCAATAAAACCGCTGAAGACATTCTCAATATCTGGCCGGGAATAGATGTATTGGTCAATAACGCAGGTATTGCACGTTTCAGCCCATTCATTGAGACAAATGAAGCCGATTTGGATCTGCACCTGAATTTGAATGTGAAAGCTCCATATATTCTAACGCAACTGCTTTTTGGCGCTCTTGCAGATAGAAAAGGCGCGGTGATAAATATCTCGTCCTACTTTTCACATCGGATGTTGCCAGGGAGACCGTCGACGGCGTATTCATTAACCAAGGGAGCAATAGACGCTTTTACCAAAGCGCTTGCCTTTGAAGCAGGGCCGCATGGAATACGAGTAAATGCAATCGCGCCGGGAACCGTGAATACACCGTTGGTACAGGCCAATGTCAACAGACTTACTGAAGAAGGCAAGACAAAATTTGCTGAAATGATCAAAACCATTTACCCTCTTGGCCGCATCGGCGAACCGGATGACGTTTCAGGGGCTGCCGTGTTCCTCGCGTCGGATCAAGCTCGTTGGATTACAGGAGCGATCTTGGCCGTTGATGGCGGATTGACCACGAATTGAAATGCCAAGTCAAATAATGGGCTATTACAGCGCACGCAAAGAGAAGCTCCTGAAGGATTTTGGCAGGACCTCTGCGTTGATAAATGCCTCGCTTGTCTCACGCTATGGCAAGGAATTCACCAACACGCTGCAGAGAGAGGTTCGCCAGGAATATGAGAAGCTCATCCCGGAGATTCCCTACATTAAAGGGAGACGAATTCGATTTTGGCATCAATTACCTTCAATGCGGCAATCACACCTTGATTAGAAAAATAAATTTGGAAACACCCCGAATATGCTAAAATAATTCCCGGAGCAGACCTGGCAACCCTCCACACAGCACATAGTATTGAGGGGGAGTACCGGTTTCAGATGGTAAAGACAAAAACATGGGCCATCCGGAGTGCCCGGGGTATCACCTCTTTTTTTGTTGCTTTGTGCTTTTACAGAATAAACAAGGAGTATGACCGCTATGAAAAAACTGGCAGCATTGATATTGGTTTTGCTGATCGCAGGAGCAATCTACTGGTGGAACCTGCCTGCTACAGTTAAGGGGCCTCACTCGGAGCAGGAGTTTGAGTATATCGTCAGAATTACCGGAAATGGCAGTTCATCCGATACATTGCCGATGATCATAACACTTCACGGCCAGGGAGATACTCCGAAGAAGTTTTTTGATACATTGCTGAATAAATTTGACCAGCCTGCACGTTTTGTTGTCTTGAAGGGCATCATGGATTTCCCCGGCGGGAGATGGGGTGGACGCGGATGGCCAATGGACGCCAACGGCCTGCGCAAATGCGGTAACGCCCTTGCGGATGCAGTACCGGTATTTCTGGAACGTTTCCCCACAAAGGGCAAACCCATCGTCCTCGGGTTTTCCAGTGGCGCCGGCATTGCGTATTACCTGGCTGCCTATCACGGGGAGCAGTTCTCATACTTATTTCCCCTCTCAGGCAGATTGCCCAATGGACTGATAACAGACAAAGCTGAATCTAATAGCGATGTGGCGAGGACAATAGCCTTCCACGGGAGAACGGACCAGGTGATCGGCTTTCGGCAGGGTGAACTTACGGTCCGGAATTTGAAGCAAGAGGGAATGGACGTGGATTTCATCACCTTTAACGGTGGACACCTTGGTATTTTTCAATCGGCCAAGCCTCTCGTGATGAAACAACTAAGCGATGCCGTTATGGAAATTACACCTTAGCCGTCAGCCTGGTAATACAGGTACCGGCCGGAGGAACGCTACAGATTTCTTAATATTTCAACATTAAACAGAACTCCTTTACGGGCTTTTCGCCCTTGAGTGCATTGAGGGGTCTACACGTTTCACAAAATGATACTGAGATAGCCTAAATGAAAAAACAAAATAGCAGTATTAAAGTATTATTAACACTGATTACAAGTGTTTTCTTGATGCAGTTACTTACCGGTTCAACATTCGGACAGGCACGCAGCAATAACTACGAGAGAATTACCATTGTCGGTGAAACTGCCAATAAAGGAGTATACGACCCCGCAATTGAATATAATCAAAATGGTTCCGTCGGATGGCTGGTATATTCAGCATTAGAATCTCCTAATGACAGAAGAAAACTACTTCCTATCCCCAAAACTATTGCTACTCATCTGGCTAAAAGCACGGATCATGGAAAAACATGGGAATTCATATCAGAGCTTAATTCCTCAGCCGAAGCCACCGTTACCATAAATGGAAAAACCATCAAAGGTGTTTGGTGGAATGAAGTTCCTACATTAGTGCATGATCCGGACGACCCGGGCAGAGAATGGAAACTTTTCTGGCACAAGTATTTTGCCATACCCAAGCCCTATTTCAGATTTCCCGTGCGTGCAAAAGGAAATCTTATCAGAGTTCCTCAATATATGTGGATTGCCTATAAATACGCCAAAACACCGGAAGAACTGGCTTCTGCAAAAGAGGTAATACTGTTCGGCGCTGGAAAGCTGCCTCTGGCGCCATATAAAGCAGAACATAATCTTAATGAGATTATATCCTGGCCTGAGGCTAAAGCATATTCCGAACCTGGTTCTTTGTATAATGACGGGGTTCTATATTTAAGTTTATCGGGATTCACGGGGCCGGATGTCAAGCATGATAAACTGTTTTTACTGGCTACGTTCGACCATGGAAGGACATGGAAATACGCGGGTAATCTTATAGATTATGACGATGCCGCCAATCTCGATTATATACGGCTCACCGGCTCAAGCCTGGTTGAAGAAAACGGCCGGTTTTTTTTATTGGTTTCTCCTGTCAAACTGGAAAACAATAAAGGCGTCCAGCTTGGGACGTATGTATTTGAATTTGAGGATATCTCAAAAGCAAAATTAAAAAGAGATAAAAAAGGAAAGTTGATTGTCTATAAATATCTCAAGCGAAGCCTGCCTGAAGAATTGAATTCCGGACAAAGCGATTATGATAAGTATAATACCTATGGTGGAATTATTATGCCGCAGGGCGATCTTAGTTCAGCTCCGGCATATGCGCAAATATTTAATACAAAAGAAGGGATTATAAATAAACAATCAGGTGTTTCTAATGACAAAAAATAATATACAAATATAATCGGGTAGCCGGGAGTTTTTCTCGCCCAGCAGCCACAGCACCCCGCATGC
>BDTD01000002.1 GCA_002897635.1 bacterium BMS3Abin11
TTACCGGAGCCGTTGATCTGCCTGAAGGGATTGAGATGGTGATGCCGGGTGACAATGTAAAATTCATTGTCAGCCTGATTGCGCCAATCGCAATGGATGAAGGACTGCGTTTTGCAGTACGTGAAGGTGGCCGTACTGTCGGCGCCGGTGTTGTATCGAAGATTATCGAGTAAAACAGCTTATTCGTTCAGAGAAACCCGCACAGTTTAGGCCGTGTGGGTTTTGACGTCTGGATCTGTGTTTATTTATGGAACTATAGGCCAGTAGCTCAATTGGCAGAGCAGCGGTCTCCAAAACCGCAGGTTGGGGGTTCGATTCCCTCCTGGCCTGCCAGAATTATCGGCAGGAAATATGGATTGGTTGAACAGAATTAAACTGATACTCGCTGTGCTGCTGGCAGCCGGCGGTGTTGTGGCCTATTACATACTGGTGGATTATTCCGACCTGCTGCGTGTGCTGACAGTTGTCGCAGCAGTCGTTGCTTCCCTCGCTGTTGCTTTGTGGAGTGAGCCGGGGCAGGCAGCGTGGAGCTTTATCCGGGCCGCTGACAGGGAGGTGCGTAAGGTTGTCTGGCCGACGCGGCGTGAAACTATCCAGACCACGATGATCGTAGTCGTGATGGTGGTCATCGTCGGTTTTGTCCTGTGGCTGATTGATATGGGTCTGGTTGCCGCATTAAGTAAACTGACCAGTTAAGGAGAACGTTGGTGTCGAAGAAATGGTATGTAGTTCACGCATTTTCCGGCTTTGAGAAGCGTGTCGTCTCATCCTTGCATGAGCATATAGAGCGTGCCGGAATGGGCGATCTGTTTGGCGAAATCCTGGTACCGACCGAGGACGTAGTGGAGCTGGGCCGGGGCGGCAAGAAACGCACCACAGAACGTAAGTTCTTTCCGGGGTATGTACTGGTTGAAATGGAAATGAATGACGATACCTGGCATCTGGTCAAGAACGTACCCAAGGTGTCTGGTTTTATTGGTGGGTCGGGTAATGAACCGACACCGATTACCCAGGCCGAGGTTGATGCAATCGTTGGTCGTATGCAGGACAGTACGGAAAAGCCGAAACCGAAGTTTTCATTTGTGGCCGGCGAAATGGTTCGTGTTATCGATGGTCCATTCATCGATTTCAACGGTACGGTAGAAGACGTGAACTACGAAAAGAACAAGATGCGTGTTGCAGTGTCCATTTTTGGCCGTTCAACACCGGTAGAACTTGATTTTAGCCAGGTTGAGAAAAGTTAGACTGGCTGTATAGATTTATTGAGCTGTAAAGAATACAAGGGCTGAAAAGCTCATTAACCCGGGGAGCCGAAAGGTGTTTGCACCCGACAAGGAGTATTTACACAATGGCTAAGAAGATAGACGCCTATATAAAACTGCAGGTTCCTGCAGGGCAGGCAAACCCAAGTCCACCCGTAGGTCCTGCGCTGGGTCAGCATGGCCTGAACATCATGGAGTTCTGTAAAGCATTTAACGCAGAGACCCAGGGTATGGAGCAGGGTATGCCGGTGCCGGTCATCATTACCGTATTTGCCGATAAAACGTTCAGTTTTATCAGGAAGACACCTCCTGCGGCTGTTTTGTTGAAGAAGGCGGCAGGCATCAAGAGTGGCTCAGGCTGTCCGCATATGGATAAAGTCGGCAAGGTTAGCCGCGCACAGCTGGAAGAAATTGCCACCATCAAAATGGCAGATCTAAATGCACATGACATGGACAATGCTGTACGCATCATTGCCGGCAGTGCCCGCAGCATGGGTATTGAGACGGAGGGCGTTTGAGATGGCAAAGAAGATAAGTAAGCGTCGTCAGGTTATCGAAGAAAAATTGACTCCGGGCAAGGAACACGCACTGGATGAAGCACTTAACGTACTGAAAGAGTGTGCAACGGCAAAATTTGAAGAATCAATTGATGTTGCGATCAATCTTGGTATTGATGCACGTAAATCTGATCAGAACGTTCGCGGTGCGACGGTTATGCCGCAGGGCACGGGTAAAACAGTCCGCATTGCCGTATTTGCTGAAGGCGAACAGGCTGAAGCAGCTAAAGCTGCCGGTGCCGATGTAATCGGTATGGATGATCTGGCTGAGACAATAAAAAAGGGAGATCTTGATTTTGATGTTGTGATTGCTGCGCCAGATGCAATGCGTGTGGTCGGAGCCCTGGGTCCGGTACTGGGTCCACGTGGTCTGATGCCTAACCCGAAGGTTGGAACAGTCTCGGCAGATGTCGGTAAGGCAGTCAATAATGCCAAGGCGGGTCAGGTACAGTTTCGCAATGATAAGGCCGGCATTATTCATTGCTCGGTAGGCAAGGCGACGTTTGCTACCGATGCGCTAATTGAGAATATTACTACATTGCTGGATGCATTGAACAAGGCAAAGCCTTCTTCTGCAAAAGGGCAATATATTCAACATATGACTGTTTCTACAACTATGGGGCCAGGTGTTCGTGTAGATCGTGCTTCTTTAGATCTTTAGAGAAATGGTTTTTTAAAGAATCTGGTGCTGTTAGTACCAGGCCGCAAGTCTGATTTATAGATTTTTCAGAATTATGACTGGCGGTTGATAGGGCCGGTAAAAGATTAGGGTGTTTTCTTAAGCTGATACCGGATTGTCAAAGACCGTAGGGGCCAACATGTCTGATAGCATATTGGCTTAATTACCTACGTAGATGGTTTTCCCGAGATCAGGGTCTCCTGTGCCGGGTGCCACAAAATGGAGTTTGTACTCACTATGAGTCTCAACATCGACGAGAAAAAGACAGTTGTCGCCGAAGTGTCAGAAATTCTAGATGCTGCTCAGGCTGCAATACTGGCCGAGTATCGAGGTTTGACTGTCACAGCGATGACGGAATTGCGCAATAGTGCGCGAGAATCCGGCGTTTACATTCGTGTCGTCAAGAACTCGCTGGCAAAGCGTGCAGTCGATGGTTCTTCCTTTGAATGCCTGCAGGAGCATATGGCCGGACCACTGGCTTATGCAATATCGGAAGATCCGGTAGCCTGTGCCAGGGTATTGAAAAATTTTGCCAAAGATAATGATGAACTGGTCATCAAGATCGGTGCAATGTCAGGCAAGATACTAAACGAAGGAGAAATTACCGCACTGGCTAAGCTTCCTGGACGGGAAGAGTTACTGGCGAAACTGATGGGCACTATGCAAGCGCCTGTACAGACCTTTGTTGCGACACTCAATGCGATTCCTGGAACTTTTGTACGCACACTTGCCGCTGTTCGTGATAACAAAGACAGTTAAGGCACTTTATATTTTTAATACATTTATTTAAGAAATCAGGAGATTTCAAAATGGCACTAACTAAACAGGAAATTATTGATGCAATCGCTGAGATGTCTGTACTGGACCTCTCTGAGATGATTACAGAAATGGAAGAAAAATTTGGCGTAACGGCTGCGGCTGCTGTCGCAGCTGCACCTGCTGCCGGGGGTGGTGATACAGACACCGAGGCTGAAGAGAAGACTGACTTTGACGTCATTCTTACCAGTTTTGGTGACAACAAGGTATCCGTCATTAAAGCTGTGCGTGCTGCAACAGGTCTTGGCCTGAAAGAAGCCAAGGGTCTGGTTGAATCTGCCCCTGCACCCGTGAAAGAAGGTGCTGAAAAGGCAGAAGCTGAAGAACTGAAAAAGCAGCTTGAAGAGGCTGGCGCAAGCGTCGAGCTTAAGTAAGTTTTTTGCGCCAGTAACGGATGTCAGTCTACAGGCTGGTGGCGAAAGCCACCGGCCTTTAGCTGTTTGTGAGGGCGCTGTATTGCTGAAAGCAAATAGCAGTACCTGAATAGATTTTGTAATTATATGTAAATACATATCGAGGAAGATAGATGGCATACTCCTTTGCAGAAAAGAAGCGAATCCGCAACAGTTTTAGCAAGCGCCCGAGCATACTCGAGACGCCGGATCTGTTGACGACCCAGAAAGAGTCTTACTACAAATTCCTGCAAACCGCGACGGATCCGGATGATCGCCTTAACAAGGGTCTTCAGGCCGCTTTTAATTCGGTTTTCCCGGTCTTAAGTTATAACGGCGATGTTCACCTGGAGTTCGTTAAGTATCGTCTTTGCACACCGGTCTTCGATGTCAAAGAATGTCAGCAGCGTGGCCAGATCTACTCTGCCCCGATCAGGGTGACCCTGCGTCTTGTTATTTATGACAAGGAAAGCAAAAAGAACAATCGCACAATCCGTGATGTCCGTGAGCAGGAAGTCTATCTCGGTGAAATCCCTTTGATGACAGATACCGGTTCCTTTGTTATCAATGGTACCGAACGTGTCATCGTGTCACAGCTGCATCGTTCACCCGGTGTGTTCTTTGGTGATGACGGTGGCAAAACCCATTCATCTGGCAAATTGCTCTTTTCAGCCCGTGTGATCCCCTACCGTGGTTCCTGGCTGGATTTTGAATTCGACCCCAAGGATATGGTCTATGTCCGTATTGACCGTCGTCGTAAGCTGCCCGCTACAGTCCTGTTGCGTGCCCTTGGCTATAATTCACAGGAAATCCTTGAAATTTTCTTTGAGACAGATACCTTTAAGCTGACCAAAAATGATATCAAGTTGGCGCTGGTGCCGGAACGCCTGCGTGGCCAGGATTTGTTTTTTGATATTAAAACACCGAAAGGTGATGTCATTGTCGAAGCCGGGCAGCGTATCACTGCGCGTCATATCCGCGAATTGACTAAGGCCCGCATCAAGTCATTACCAGTACCGGATGAATATTTCCTTGGTCGCACGATGGCTGAGGATTTTATTGACCCTGATACCGGTGAAATCCTGTTTGAGGCAAATTCCTTCATCACAGAAGAGATGCTGGAAGTTTTCCGTAAGCACGGGGTGAAGCAGGTAAAAACACTGTTCACCAATGATCTGGACCGAGGTGCATTCATCTCTGAGACCATGCGTGTTGATCCCAGTCACACCCAGTTGGAAGGTCAGGTGGAGATTTATCGTATGATGCGTCCCGGTGAGCCGCCGACAAAGGATGCATCGCAGAATCTGTTTGAGAATCTGTTTTTTAATCCTGACCGCTATGACCTTTCTGCAGTCGGCCGGATGAAATTCAATCGACGCTTACTGAGAGACACTGATGTCGGTAATGGCATACTCAGCAAAGAAGATATTGTTGAGGTGCTAACTACTCTAGTCGATCTGAAAAACGGCAGGGGCAAAACTGATGATATTGATAACCTTGGCAACCGCCGTGTACGTTCAGTCGGTGAGCTAGTCGAAAATCAGTTCCGTATTGGTCTGGTACGTGTTGAACGCGCTGTAAAGGACAGGCTCAGTATGGTTGAATCTGAAGGGCTGACCCCTCAGGATTTGATTAATGCCAAGCCAGTTTCTGCCGTAGTGAAAGAGTTCTTTGGTTCCAGTCAGCTTTCACAGTTTATGGATCAAACCAATCCGCTTTCTGAAATTACCCATAAACGACGTGTATCTGCATTGGGTCCGGGTGGTCTGACTCGTGAGCGTGCCGGTTTTGAAGTGCGTGATGTACATCCGACCCATTATGGTCGCGTATGCCCGATTGAAACACCGGAAGGGCCAAATATTGGTCTCATCAATTCGCTGGCAATCTATGCCCGCACCAATGATTACGGTTTCCTGGAAACGCCCTATCGTAAGGTGGAAAATAATCGTGTGACGGATGAAATCGTCTATCTGTCAGCCATTGAGGAAGGTAACTTCGTCATTGCCCAGGCCAATGCCAGGACAGACAAGAACGGAAAATTTCTCGATAAGTTGATCTCCTGTCGTTACCGTAACGAATTTACGCTGGCGAACCAGGGCGATGTGTCCTACATCGATGTGGCTCCCTCGCAGATTGTGTCAGTCGCAGCCTCGTTGATTCCATTTCTCGAACACGATGATGCCAACCGTGCATTAATGGGCTCAAACATGCAACGCCAGGCAGTGCCTGTCATTCGTAGCGAGAAACCATTGGTAGGTACCGGTGTCGAACGGACAGTTGCAGTAGATTCCGGTGTGACAGTGATCGCCCGGCGAGGCGGTGAAGTGGATTCAGTCGATTCAAGCCGCATCGTGGTGCGGGTTAATGACAAGGAGGCCCATGATGGTGATTCCGGTGTCGACATCTATAACCTGGTCAAGTATTCGCGTTCGAATCAGAACACGACAGTCAATCAGCGTCCGTTGGTCAAAGTCGGCGATATGATAGCAAATGGTGATGTGCTGGCTGATGGGCCGTCCACTGATATCGGGGAACTGGCACTGGGGCAGAATATCCTTATCGCCTTCATGCCGTGGAATGGATACAACTTTGAGGATTCCATTCTGATCTCCGAGCGTGTGGTCGAGAAAGACCTGTTTACCAGTATTCATATCGAAGAAAGGACATCCGTCGCGCGTGATATTAAACTGGGTTCTGAAGAGATTACTCGTGATATACCGAACGTTGGCGAAGCCGCACTGTCCAAACTGGATGAATCCGGTATTGTCTACATCGGTGCGGAAGTCAACGCCGGTGATATTCTGGTTGGCAAGGTTACGCCTAAAGGTGAAACACAGCTGACACCGGAAGAAAAACTGCTCAGAGCCATCTTCGGTGAGAAGGCCTCTGATGTAAAAGATACCTCGCTGCGTATGCCTTCCGGCAGCGGTACGGTCATTGACGTGCAGGTTTTCACCCGTGACGGTGTAGAGAAAGATCTGCGTACGCAGGCGATTGAGAATGAACAGATTGCCGCTGTACAGAAAGACATGAGTGACCAGTTCCGCATAGTTGAGTCTGACGCCTATAATCGTATTGCCAAACTGGTGATCGGCAAGCTTGCAGAAGGTGGACCCAGAGGTCTGAAATCCGGCAGCAAAGTGACGGAAGAGTATCTCGATGATCTGCCACGGGCACAGTGGTTTGAAGTCCGCATGCGCACTGAAAGCATCAATAAGAGTATTGAGCAGATCCGCGAGCAGGTGGCAAAGCAGAAGAAATTCTTTGATGATCTGCTGGAAGAAAAGCAGGGCAAGATTACTGCTGGCGATGATCTCGCCCCGGGTGTACTGAAGATGGTCAAGGTCTTCGTCGCTGTCAAGCGTCGCCTGCAACCGGGTGACAAAATGGCGGGGCGTCATGGTAACAAGGGTGTTATCTCACGCATCGTACCGGTCGAGGACATGCCGTATATGGAAAATGGCAAACCGGTTGATATCGTTCTTAATCCTCTGGGTGTACCGTCACGTATGAATGTTGGTCAGGTGCTGGAAATGCACCTGGGATGGGCCGCAAGAGGTCTAGGAGACAAGATCAATGACATGCTACGGGCGAACAAAAAGACCTCCGAAATACGTAAGTTCCTGGAGAAAATATACAATAGCAGTGGTAAGCCGGAAGACATCAAATCATTGACTGATGATGAGGTGATGGAACTTGCCGGCAACCTGACCGATGGTGTGCCAATGGCGACACCGGTATTTGACGGTGCGGCTGAAGAGGAAATTAAGTATATGCTGAAACTGGCTGATTTACCCGAATCAGGCCAGACGCAGTTAATTGATGGCCGCACAGGCGAGACATTCGATCGCGAAACTACTGTTGGCTATATGTACATTTTGAAATTGAACCATCTGGTCGATGACAAAATGCACGCACGTTCCACTGGTCCCTACAGTCTGGTTACGCAGCAGCCGCTAGGTGGTAAGGCACAGTTTGGTGGCCAGCGCTTTGGTGAAATGGAAGTCTGGGCACTGGAAGCTTATGGTGCTGCTTATACGCTGCAGGAGATGCTGACAGTCAAATCAGACGATGTGAATGGCCGTTCCAAGATGTATGAAAATATTGTCAAGGGCAACCATCACATGGAAGCAGGCATGCCGGAATCGTTCAACGTATTAATGAAGGAAATACGCGCGCTGGCACTGGATATTGAGCTGATACACAACAACTGATAGATCAAAAAATATCGAACACAAACCTATTTCGGTGAAGTAATCATCGTGGAGACAGGACATTGAGAGACTTATTCAATCTTTTCAATAAGGCAGAAAAAAACGACGACTTTGATGCCATACGGATTGGTCTGGCATCGCCGGAGAAAATACGTTCGTGGTCATTTGGTGAAGTAAAGAAGCCGGAAACCATCAACTACAGAACGTTTAAGCCTGAACGTGATGGCCTGTTCTGTGCCAAGTTGTTCGGCCCGGTCAGTGATTATGAATGTCTCTGTGGCAAATACAAACGTCTCAAGCATCGGGGTGTGGTGTGCGAGAAGTGCGGTGTAGAAGTTACCCATTCCAAAGTACGTCGTGAGCGCATGGGGCATATCGATCTGGCTACCCCCTGTGCACATATATGGTTCCTGAAATCCCTGCCTTCGCGCATGGGCCTGGTGCTGGACATGACGGTACGCGACATTGAGCGTGTGTTGTATTTTGAAGGCTATATTATTATTGATGCTGGTATGACACCGCTGGAAGAGCAGGCTCTACTGACCGAAGATCAGTATATCGAAGCACTGGAAGAATACGGTGATGAATTCGAGGCATCGATGGGTGCTGAGGCCATTCGCTCGCTGCTGAAAAAGATTGATCTGAAAGAAGTCGCCGAAACACTGCGTGAAGGGCTGGATAATACCAATGCGGTGACCAAGATCAAAAAGCTGACCAAGCGTCTGAAAGTGATCGAGGCCTTTATTGCATCCAATAACAAGCCGGAATGGATGATTCTCGATATCCTGCCGGTATTGCCGCCTGACTTGCGCCCCTTAGTGCCGCTGGATGGTGGTCGTTTTGCCACCTCTGATCTGAATGATCTCTACCGTCGTGTTATCAACCGTAATAACCGTCTGAAGAGACTGCTGGAGCTGAATGCACCGGACATTATCGTTCGTAATGAGAAGCGTATGCTGCAGGAAGCCGTTGACGCACTGCTGGATAACGGTCGTCGCGGTAAAGCCATTACCGGTGCAAACAAACGTCAATTGAAATCCCTGGCCGATATGATCAAGGGCAAGCAGGGCCGTTTCCGCCAGAACTTACTGGGTAAACGTGTCGATTATTCCGGTCGTTCAGTCATCGTGGTCGGCCCGACACTGAAGCTACATCAGTGTGGGCTACCGAAGAAAATGGCGCTGGAACTGTTCAAGCCCTTTATTTTCAGCAAGCTTGAATTGCGCGGTCTGGCGACTACCATCAAGCAGGCCAAGAAAATGGTCGAAACCGAAAGTGCTGAAGTATGGGACATCCTGGAAGAAGTCATTCGTGAGCATCCAGTACTGCTGAATCGTGCACCAACCCTTCACAGGCTGGGTATCCAGGCCTTTGAACCGGTTCTGATTGAAGGCAAGGCGATCCAGCTGCATCCACTGGTCTGTGCACCGTATAATGCTGACTTTGACGGTGACCAGATGGCGGTTCATGTGCCACTTTCTATCGAAGCACAGCTGGAAGCGCGTACGCTGATGATGTCAACCAATAATGTGCTGTCACCTGCTAATGGTGAACCGATTATTGTGCCGTCGCAGGATATTGTACTGGGTCTGTATTTCATGACACGCAAAAATCTTAATGCCAAAGGCAACGGCAGTATCTTTTCCGATGTGAAGGAAGCCAAGCTAGCCTACGATTCTGGTGCTGTGGATCTGCACGCCTCAGCAAAAATACGTATTACTGAAACGGTTACCGACGACAAGGGTAAAGAAAGCACGGCAACAACAATCTACGAGACAACCGTAGGTCGTGCTATCCTGTCTGAAATTCTGCCTTCTGCACTGCCGTTTTCGGCCATTAATAAAGTGATGAAGAAGAAGGCGATCTCCGAGGTAATTAACCTGAGCTATCGTCAGGCAGGTCTGAAGGATACGGTTATCTTTGCCGATAAACTGATGTACACCGGTTTCAAGATGGCGGCCAAATCAGGCATATCCATAGGCATCGATGACATGGTAGTCCCTGCCAACAAGGCAGAAATTCTCAGCGAGGCTGAAAGCGAAGTTCTCAGCATACAGCAGCAGTTTAATGATGGTCTGGTGACGAATGGTGAGCGCTACAATAAGGTTGTTGATATCTGGACGCATACCAGTGAAAAGGTTGCCAATGAAATGATGGATCAGTTAGGTACTGATTCATTCATCAATGACGCTGGCGAAACTGTTGAACAGGAATCATTCAATTCTATCTATATGATGGCCGACTCTGGTGCGCGTGGTTCACATGCGCAGATCAGGCAATTATCCGGCATGCGCGGCCTGATGGCCAAGCCGGACGGTTCCATTATTGAAACACCCATTACGGCTAATTTTCGTGAAGGGCTGAATGTACTGCAGTACTTTATTTCCACTCACGGTGCACGTAAGGGACTGGCCGATACAGCACTGAAAACTGCTAATTCTGGCTATCTGACACGCCGTCTGGTTGATGTCTGCCAGGATCTGGTGGTAGTGGAAGATGATTGCGGCACTGAGCAGGGTGTTATTAAAGAAACTCTGGTTGAAGGTGGTGAAGTTGTTGTGCCATTGTCTGATCTGGTGCTGGGTCGAGTTGTAGTAAAAGATATCCCGAACCCGGAAGGCAAGGGCATGCTGATCAAAAAAGGCAAAATGCTGGATGAAAAGGATATTTCGCAGCTTGATGAATACTCCATCAATGAAGTACTGGTGCGTTCACCTGTAACCTGTGAAACCCGATATGGTATTTGTGCCACCTGTTACGGTCGCGACCTCGGGCGCGGTCATCTAGTCACTACCGGCGAAGCAGTCGGTGTCATCGCCGCGCAATCTATCGGCGAGCCGGGTACTCAGTTGACGATGCGTACCTTCCATATTGGCGGTGCGGCTACCGGCTCGGCTGCAATAAGCAGCGTTGAAGTGAAGAACAGCGGGACTATTCATCTTCATAGCGTCAAGTACGTTAAAAATACCAGGGGAAATCTTGTTACCATTTCTCGTTCAGGTGAACTGATTGTTCAGGACAAGCGTGGCGCGAACCGCGAAAAGCACAAAATACCATATGGAGCAGAACTGACTATCAAAGACGGCCAGAAGATTACTTCCGGCGATATAGTTGCCGAATGGGACCCACATACACATCCGATCGTATCTGAGGCGGCAGGAAAAATAAGCTTCATAGACATGGTGGAAGATGTCACGTTCAAGAAGCAGTCTGACGATATTACAGGTCTGACGCGTTATGTGATCACTGATTTAACGCAGCGATCCGCAGCAGCCACTGACATGAAGCCTGCAATAATGCTGGTGGACAGGAAAGGTGAACCGATTAACTTCCCGGGTACAGAAATACCGGCGAAATACTTTCTGCCCGGTAACGCCATTTTGATGGTTGATGACGGCAAAGAAGTCAAAATCGGTGACATAATGGCCAAAAACCCGCGTGAAGGTTCAACTACCCGTGATATTACCGGTGGTCTACCACGTGTGGCTGAGTTGTTTGAGGCACGCAAACCGAAAGAGCCGGCCATTCTGGCCGAGGTCGGTGGTGTTATCTCATTCGGTAAGGAAACCAAAGGCAAACAGCGACTGGTGATATCCGATAATGAGGGTGAGAATCATGAATTCCTGATCGCTAAGGAACGCCCGTTGTCAGTGGTTGAAGGTGAATCCGTCATCAAAGGTGATATTCTGGTAGACGGTCCGCCTGTTGCGGCTGACATTCTGCGTTTGAAGGGTGTGCCAGAGCTGCTCGAGTACATCGTTGCTGAAGTACAGGATGTGTACCGTCTGCAAGGTGTGAAGATCGATGATAAGCATATTGAGGTCATCGTTCGCCAGATGCTGCGTAAGGTGACTATTCTTGATCCTGGCGACACCCTGCTGCTGCCGGGTGAACAGCTGGAACGCACGGCCTTATTGGAAGAAAATGATAGAATGCTGGCCGCTGGCAAGAAGGCAGCCATAGCAGAGCGTAATTTGCTGGGCATCACCAAGGCGTCATTGTTAACCGAATCCTTTATCTCAGCGGCATCCTTCCAGGAGACAACGCGTGTCCTGACCGAGGCAGCGATCATTGGCAAAACGGATTCCTTACGAGGTCTGAAAGAGAATGTTATCGTTGGACGTTTGATTCCTGCTGGAACGGGCCTGGCCTACCATCAGGAACGTCACCGTCGCAAGCAACGCGAAAAGGATGAAAAACTGGCACTGGAAGAGTTCGTAAACAGTGCGAAGAAGGTAGAAACCGAAGTTTCTGAAGGGGATGAGGCAGCTATCTCTGCATGATGTAAATCTGTCTTGACAGCGGGGTCCGATGGCCCTAGAATTGCCCATCTTTTCGCAGGCTGGAGATTTTTCTCCGGCCTGTGTCTTGTTTTGGGCTGGAGAATATTGAATGCCAACAGTTAATCAGCTGGTGCGGAAGCCGCGTCAGCGTCAGACAAAAAAGTCAAATGTACCCGCTTTAATGGCCTGTCCGCAGCGCCGCGGAGTGTGTACGCGTGTGTATACCACGACACCGAAGAAACCTAACTCTGCACTGCGTAAAGTGGCACGTGTCAGGTTAACCAATGGCTTTGAGGTCAGTAGTTATATCGGTGGTGAAGGCCATAACCTGCAGGAGCACTCGGTGGTACTGATTCGCGGTGGTCGTGTAAAGGATTTGCCTGGTGTGCGTTATCACACAGTTCGTGGCACGCTGGATACAGCAGGCGTGGCAGATCGTCGCAGAGGCCGTTCAAAATACGGTACCAAACGCCCTAAGTCATAAGTGAGCTGGATATCTTAGTACAAAACATTATAGACGTATTTCACAAAGAATTTATATGGATCTAACCGATGCCTAGAAGAAGAGAAGTACCAAAACGCCAGATTCTGCCTGATCCTAAATACGGCAGTGAAACACTGGCCAAATTTGTCAATATTTTAATGCTGGATGGCAAGAAGTCGACAGCTGAGAAAATCACTTATGGTGCACTGGATCTGATTGTAGAGCGTGGCAAAAATGACCCGATAGAAGTCTTTGAGACAGCACTGGAAAACGTCCGTCCGACGGTTGAAGTAAAATCCCGTCGTGTCGGTGGTGCGACCTACCAGGTGCCTGTAGAAGTGCGCCCGAGCCGCCGCACTGCATTGGCTATGCGCTGGTTGGTAGAGGCTTCACGCTCACGTGGTGAAAAATCAATGGGTATGCGCCTTGCAGGTGAATTGATGGATGCCTTCGAGGGCCGCGGTACAGCCGTTAAGAAGCGTGAAGATACGCATCGCATGGCAGAAGCCAATAAAGCGTTCTCGCATTTCCGTTTCTAGCCTATAGAGAAAGACTTAAGACTTATATTGAATACAGTAGAAAAAATATTTCAGGAAACAGTAAAGTGGCACGTAAAACACCCATCAAGCGTTATCGGAACATCGGCATCATGGCTCATATTGATGCGGGTAAGACGACGACTACTGAACGCGTTCTGTACTACACCGGTATTTCTCACAAAATAGGTGAAGTACATGATGGTGCGGCAACCATGGACTGGATGGAGCAGGAGCAGGAACGTGGAATTACCATTACCTCTGCTGCAACTACCTGTTTCTGGAGCGGCATGCGCAAGGACAAGGATGAGTACCGCATCAACATTATTGATACACCGGGCCACGTAGATTTCACTATCGAAGTTGAGCGCTCATTACGTGTGCTCGACGGTGCCTGCGCCGTATTCTGTGCAGTGGGTGGTGTAGAGCCACAGTCAGAAACAGTCTGGCGTCAGGCGAACAAGTATAAAGTGCCGCGTATGGCATTTGTTAACAAAATGGATCGTGCCGGTGCTGATTTCCTGCGTGTGGTCGACCAACTGAAAGAGCGTCTGGGTGCCAATGCGGTACCTGTACAGTTGCCTATCGGTGCAGAAGAAAACTTCGAGGGTGTTGTCGACCTGGTTCGCATGAAAGCGATTTACTGGGAAGAAGAAAACATGGGCTCCTACTACGAAGAGCGCGAGGTTGCCGCAGACATGCTCGAGCAGTGTCAGGAATACCATGAAGCCCTGGTTGAGACAGCGGCTGAAGCCAATGAAGAGCTAATGGACAAATACCTGGAAGAGGGTGACCTGTCGGTTGAAGAGATACTGGAAGGCCTGCGTTTACAGACGCTGGCGAATGAGATTGTGTGTGTTTTTTGTGGTTCTGCATTCAAAAACAAGGGTGTACAGGCCATGTTGGACGGCATTATTGACTTCATGCCTTCTCCACAGGATGTGCCTGCTATCAAGGGTATCCTGGATGATAAGGATGAAACCGAGGCTGAGCGTCCGGCAGATGATAGCGCGCCATTTTCTGCGCTGGCTTTCAAGATTGCGACAGACCCCTTTGTTGGTCAGCTGGTCTTTTTCCGTGTTTATTCCGGTATGATGAAGTCAGGCGACACCGTGTATAATCCGGTTAAGCACAAAAAAGAACGCATCGGGCGTATTCTGCAAATGCATGCCAATTCCCGTGAAGAAATCAAGGAGGTGCGTGCGGGTGATATTGCCGCGGCAGTCGGTATAAAAGATATCACTACAGGTGACACGCTGTGTGCGACTAACGATATTATTACTCTGGAAAGAATGGAATTCCCTGAACCGGTTATTTCACAGGCCGTTGAGCCGATAACCAAGGCGGATCAGGAAAAAATGGGTATTGCTCTGTCTAAACTGGCACAGGAAGACCCTTCATTCCGTGTGCATACAGATCATGAGTCCGGCCAGACCATTATCTCAGGCATGGGTGAACTGCATCTGGATATCATTATTGATCGCATGAAGCGTGAATTTAGTGTTGAGGCCAATGTGGGTAAACCGCAGGTTGCTTACCGTGAAACCATTCGCAAAACTGTCGAGCACCAGTACAAGTACGCCAAACAGTCCGGTGGTCGTGGTCAATATGGCCATGTCTATCTACGCCTTGAGCCACAGGAACCGGGCAGTGACTTCGAATTCCTGGATGAGGTCAAGGGTGGTGTCGTACCAAAAGAGTTTATCCCGGCAGTCAGAAAAGGTATCGAAAGCACCATTCAGTCTGGCATTATGGCCGGTTTCCCGGTAGTTGATGTCAGAGTTGCCCTGTATGACGGCTCATATCACGAAGTGGATTCATCTGAGCAGGCGTTTAAGGCCGCTGCATCAATCTGTTTTAAAGAAGCATTCATGCTGGCCAGCCCTCAGTTGCTTGAACCTATTATGGCGGTAGAGATTGTTACGCCGGAAGAATATATGGGTAATGTGAATGGCGATGTATCATCGCGTCGCGGCATTATTCAGTCCATGGAAGACGGCCCTTCAGGCAAGATTATTCGCTGTGAAGTGCCGTTATCAGAAATGTTTGGCTATGCGACATCGTTGCGTTCTGCCACACAGGGCAGGGCGAATTATTCGATGGAATTCAAAAAGTATGCAGCAGCGCCTAACAATGTTGCTGGAGCAGTCATCAAAACAAGAAGTAGTTAAGCTTAACCAATTAGATATATACGATTAGGTCGAGGAATAAGGCATGTCCAAGGAAAAATTTGAACGTACGAAGCCCCATGTAAACGTGGGCACAATTGGCCATGTAGATCATGGTAAGACAACATTGACAGCGGCCCTGACGACCGTGCTGTCGAAAGCGTATGGCGGTGA
>BDTD01000003.1 GCA_002897635.1 bacterium BMS3Abin11
TTACCGGAGCCGTTGATCTGCCTGAAGGGATTGAGATGGTGATGCCGGGTGACAATGTAAAATTCATTGTCAGCCTGATTGCGCCAATCGCAATGGATGAAGGACTGCGTTTTGCAGTACGTGAAGGCGGCCGTACTGTCGGCGCCGGTGTTGTATCTAAGATTATTGAGTGATCATGGAAAACCAGAAAATCAGAATCAAGCTAAAGGCCTTCGATCATCGAATGATCGATCGTTCCGCATCTGAAATTGTTGAGACGGCAAAACGTACCGGTGCCATAGTAAAGGGTCCGATACCTTTGCCTACCCGAATTGAGCGCTTCACGCTGCTGAGTTCACCTCATGTCAATAAGACGGCTCGGGATCAGTACGAAATCCGTACACACAAACGTATTATGGATATCGTAGACCCGACCGAAAAAACTGTCGACGCATTGATGAAGCTGGATCTTGCAGCAGGTGTTGATGTCGAAATCAAGCTCAGTTGAGTTTGAAGCAGGCAAATTGGAGTTAATGAAATGGCAATTGGACTAGTAGGGCGTAAAGTAGGCATGACCCGTGTATTTGATGACGGCGGTGAATCAACACCGGTAACTGTCGTCGAAGTAACGCCGAATCGTGTCGCCCAGGTCAGGAATATGGACACAGATGGCTACACTGCTGTGCAAATGACAGTTGGTAATCGCCGTCCGGGCCGGGTCACTAAGGCAATGGCAGGGCACTTTGCCAAAGTAGGTGTTGAGCCGGGTCGTAGCGTGGCCGAATTTACAGCCACCGATGAGCAGATTGGCGAATTGGCCAGCGGTTCTGAAGTAGGTGTAGCAATCTTTAATGAAGTTAAGTTTGTTGATGTAACGGCTACCAGCAAGGGTAAGGGTTTTGCCGGTGCGATGAAGCGTCATGGTTTTAAGGGCGGTCGAGCGACTCATGGTTGTTCTATCTCTCACCGTGCACACGGCTCTACCGGGCAAAACCAGTCACCTGGTAAAGTATTTAAAGGTAAGAAAATGGCCGGGCATATGGGTAGTGTGACGAAAACCCAGCAGAACCTGGAAGTTGTCCGGGTGGATGAAGAACGTAATATGATCCTGATAAAGGGTTCTGTGCCGGGTTCTAAAGGCACTGACGTAATTATTCGTCCAGCTGTAAAGAAATGATTTTAAGTAAAACCAGGATTTTGAGGAAATAACGGTGCAAGTTTCAGTATTGAAAAGCGACGGTGCAGATAGCGGTAAAAAGCTGGATCTGGCAGATGCCACATTCGACACCGGCTATAATGAAGCGTTGGTTCATCAGGTGGTGACCGCCTACATGGCAGGGGCCCGTAGTGGCACCCGTGCACAGAAGAATCGTTCTGCGGTAGCCGGTGGTGGTGCCAAGCCCTTTCGTCAGAAAGGTACTGGCCGTGCGCGTGCAGGCACCATACGCAGCCCTATCTGGCGTGGTGGCGGAAAAATATTTCCTGCCTGCAATGCAGACTTCTCGCAGAAATTAAATAAGAAAATGTACAAAGCAGGCATGCGCTCTATCGTATCTGAGTTGCTACGCAACGGCCGCATGACAATAGTTGATTCAATGGATGTTTCTGAGATCAAGACTAAAGCCGTCGCCGCACAGTTGCAGGCTATGGGTAAGACTGATGTATTGATCGTCAGTGAAACGCCCTCTGAAGCACTGATATTGAGTGCGCGCAACATCCGAAATGTTGAAGTCGTAGATCTGACTGGTTTGAACCCGTACATCCTGCTGCAGCATTCAGATATCATTATGACTGCTGATGCAGCAAGTAAACTTGAGGAAGCGCTGGTATGAGCGATTCCGCACTGTATAACGTGATTCTGGCACCCCATGTGTCCGAAAAGAGTACCCAGCTGGCAGAAGGTGCCAGACAGATTGTCTTTAAAGTATCTATTGATGCCTCCAAACCACAGATTCGTCGAGCAATAGAAAAGCTGTTTTCTGTTGAAGTGGAGTCAGTCAAGGTCGTGCGTCAGAAAGGGAAGAAGAAAAATTTTGGTCGCATTCCCGGTAAACGTAAGGACTGGAAAAAGGCCTATATCAGATTGAAAGAAGGCCAGGACATAGACTTTCTGGCGGATGCTGGATAAGCCCGGCTTAGGAAAATATAGTAATGGCACTCATTAAATCAAAACCAACGTCACCTGGACGCCGTGGGCAGGTCAGAGTAAAAACTGAAGGACTGCACAAGGGCAAACCATTTGCCGGACTGGTAGAAAAGAAAAATTCGATCAATGGTCGTAATAATGCTGGCCGTATCACCGTTAGACATCGTGGTGGCGGACATAAACGTCATTATCGTGTGATTGATTTCAAGCGTAACAAGGACGGCATACCCGCCAAAATTGAACGTATTGAGTATGACCCAAATAGAAGTTCGCATATTGCACTGGCGTTATATGCTGATGGTGAGCATCGCTACATAATTGCACCGAAAGGTCTTAAAGCCGGGGACAGCATACTATCCGGTGCCGAAGCACCGATAGCAGTCGGTAATGCACTTGCATTGCGTAATATTCCGGTAGGTACCAATATACATTGTGTTGAGCTGAAGCCCTTGAAAGGTGCTCAGATTGGCCGTGCCGCAGGCAGTGTCATTCAGTTTGTAGGACGTGATGGTGATTACGCACAGCTTCGACTGCGTTCAGGCGAGATGCGTAAGGTGCATCTTGATTGTCGCGCAACTATTGGTGAAGTCGGTAACTCAGAGCATTCATTGCGTAAGTTGGGCAAAGCTGGTGCAAAACGCTGGCGTGGTATTCGTCCAACGGTTCGTGGTGTAGCGATGAACCCGGTAGATCATCCGCACGGTGGTGGTGAAGGGCGTACCTCCGGTGGTCGCCATCCTGTATCACCCTGGGGTGTACCAACCAAGGGTTACCGCACACGTAACAATAAACGTACGGATAATATGATTATCCGTCGTCGTAAGAAGTAAGCAGGAGTTAGTTTATGCCGCGTTCAATTAAAAAAGGTCCATTCGTTGATCATCACCTGATGGCCAAGGCCGAAAAGGCGAACAGCGAAAATAACCGCAAACCGATCAAGACCTGGTCCAGGCGTTCAATGATCATGCCTGAGTTTGTTGGTCTGACAATTGCTGTACATAACGGTCGTCAACATGTGCCTGTCCTTGTTTCAGAAAACATGGTAGGTCATAAACTGGGTGAGTTTGCGGTAACGCGCACCTATCGCGGCCATATGGCAGACAAGAAAGTTAAACGATGAAAGCTAAACGAAAGACGGTGTCTTAGTAATGGAAACGCAAGCTGTATTGAAACATGTAAGAACCTCACCTCAGAAACTGCGCCTGATCGCTGATCAGATTCGTGGCCTGCAGGTTGAGCGTGCGCTGGAAATTCTTGAGTACAGTACCAAATCAGGTGCTGGCACACTCAAGAAGGTTCTCAATTCTGCCATAGCCAATGCAGAGCATAATGATGGTGCCGATATTGATGAGTTGTTTGTCACGACTGCTTTTATTGACGGCGGGCCAGTATTGAAGCGTATACGTGCACGTGCCAAAGGCCGTGCCGCGAGAATTCTCAAACGAACCAGTCACATCACCATTAAGGTGGGCGAAAAGCAGGGGAGCGAGTAATGGGCCAGAAAGTCCAACCAATTGGTTTCAGACTTGGCATAGTCAAGGACTGGACAGCGAAGTGGTACGGCAACAAACGCCAGTACGCGGAATATCTAACGATGGATATGAAAGTTCGCGCATACCTTGAAAAACGTTTGTCCAATGCTGCAATCAGTAAGGTAATCATTGAACGTCCTTCACAGAATATGAATATCACCCTGCATACAGCACGTCCAGGTATTGTCATTGGTAAAAAAGGTGAAGATATCGATCGCCTGCGAAAGGAACTGGGCAAGATGACTGGTATGCCGGTGCAGATCGCTGTAGAAGAAATTCGCAAGCCTGAAATGGATGCAAAACTGGTAGCCGAAAATATTGCCCAGCAACTGGAAAAACGCGTTATGTTTAGACGCGCAATGAAGCGCTCAATGCAGAACACCATGCGCCTTGGTGCTGAAGGCGTCAAGATCATGATTGCAGGTCGTTTGAATGGCGCAGAGATTGCGCGTACTGAATGGGTCAGAGACGGCAGAGTTCCATTACACACACTGCGAGCAGATATTGATTATGGAACAGCTGAAGCGTTGACGACATATGGAATTATCGGCATCAAGGTGTGGATCTTTAAGGGTGAAGTCCGTGATACTGATGAAGGTGACAGCAATGTCAAGGCTGCAACTGGGGCTTGATGGAGATATAAACAATGCTGCAACCCAAGAGAACAAAATTTCGCAAGATGCACAAGGGTCGTAACCGTGGCCTGGCATCTCGTGGTAACAAGGTAAGTTTTGGTGAATTTGGACTGAAAACGACTGAACGTGGTCGGGTAACTGCAAGGCAGATTGAAGCAGCTCGACGTGCCATGACCCGACACATCAAGCGCGGTGGTCGAATCTGGATCCGAGTTTTTCCCGACAAGCCAATATCGAAAAAGCCGTTGGAAGTCAGAATGGGTAAGGGTAAAGGAAATCCGGAATACTGGGTTTCACTTGTTAAACCTGGTCATGTCCTGTACGAAATGGAAGGTGTAAGTGAAGAGATAGCACGTGAAGCATTTCGCCTGGCAGGTGCCAAGTTGCCAGTAAAAACTGTATTTGTTTCAAGGCAGGTGGGTTAGTGTAGTGTCCTATATTATGTGGCAATTAAGAGCTCCACAAAAGATTCAAGTCAAGGCGCAGCCTGCGATTAATGGTTGTTCCCTTAATAATGGCTGGAACGCAGGATTGGGTCTTTTGTGGGGCTCCCTACGGGCGAGACGAGAAGGCATCATCCACTGCGTTCCGTCTCTTGTAAAGGGCACGTCATTCCCTGCGAGACGCGCCTTGTGGCTAATACCTTCTCGACTCGCTTAATCGTCACATAATATAGGACACTACACTAGATGAAAGTAAAAGATATGAGAGCACTTGATAGTAAAGGGCTGCAGTCAAAGCTCGACGAGTTACTCGAGCAGAAGTTTACATTGCGTATGCAGATTGCGACGGGTCAGCAGGGTAACCATGCTGCACTGCGCGATGCAAAGCGTACCATTGCACGTGTAAAAACGATTATGAATGAAAAAGTGAACGAGAAAGTAAGAGGCGAGGCATGAGCGAACAGGAAAAAGTTGCACGTTCAATCAGCGGTGTAGTCATCAGCAACAAGATGGATAAAACCGTTACGGTACTTGTAGAGCGCCTGGAAAAACATGCCCTGTACAAAAAATACATTCGCAAATCTACCAGGCTGCATGCACACGATGAGTCAAACGAGTGTAATGAAGGGGATACGGTACAAATCGAAGAATGCCGCCCACTGTCTAAAAGCAAGAGCTGGCGTGTTATAGAGGTGGTTAGTCGGGCAGGTTAAGCTGACTAAACGAGTTTATGTCTGAAATATACGGAATGAAACGGAATATAATTACCAGGAGTTCAGGGCAATGATCCAGATGCAAAGTGTACTTGATGTCGCTGATAACAGCGGTGCAAGGAAGGTCATGTGCATCAAGGTGCTTGGCGGATCCAGGCGTCGTTACGCCGGCATTGGTGATGTCATAAAGATCAGCATCAAGGAAGCAATTCCAAATGGCCGTGTGAAAAAAGGCGATGTTTATAATGCTGTCATCGTTCGTACCAAAAAAGGCGTACGCAGACAGGACGGTTCATCGATCCGTTTTGATGGCAATGCGGCCGTTTTATTGAATACTCAGCTGCAGCCGGTTGGTACACGTATCTTTGGCCCGGTGACTCGTGAATTGCGCAACGCGCAGTTCATGAAGATTATTTCACTGGCACCCGAAGTTCTTTGAGGGTTACGGCAAATGAATAAAATCAAAAAGGGTGACGATGTCATCGTTATCACAGGTAAGGACAAAGGCAAGCGTGGCAATGTGATGCGTGTGCTGGATAATGGCCGCATCATGGTAGATGGTATTAACATCGTAAAGAAGCATGTGCGCCCGAATCCACAGGCCGGTGAAACTGGTGGCATACTAGAACAGGAAGCAGCACTGGATATTTCTAATGTCTCATTGTACGACGCTGCATCAGGCAAGGCCTCTCGCGTTGGTGTCAAGGTTCTTGAAGATGGAAAGAAAGTCAGAGTTTATAAAACATCTGGCGAAGTGATTGACGTATAATATAGCAGGATACCGACATGGTACGTTTGGAAAAATACTATAAAGAAACAATTGCTCCGGCATTAAAGGAAGAGCTTGCTCTTGATAATGTCATGCAGATTCCGAGGATCACTAAGATCACACTTAATATGGGTGTTGGTGAAGCGGTAGCAAACAAGAAAGTAATGGAATTTGCTGTCAAGGATATGGAACTGATCAGCGGCCAGAAACCGGTTGTGACATATGCACGTATGTCTATCGCCGGATTCAAGATACGTGATGGCTGGCCGATAGGCTGTAAAGTTACTCTGCGCAGAGAGCGCATGTATGAGTTTCTGGACAGGCTGGTAAGTATCGCAATTCCCCGTGTTCGTGATTTTCGTGGCCTGCCTGCAAAATCATTTGACGGACGCGGTAATTACTCAATGGGTCTGAAAGAACAAATTGTATTTCCGGAAATTGACTATGAAAAAGTCGATACCCTTCGTGGACTGGATATTACGATTACTACCAGTGCGGCCAGTGATGAACAGGCACGCGCTTTGTTGAAGGGATTTAATTTCCCGATTAAGGCTAAAACACAGGTTAAAAGTTAATTATGGCAAAGAAATCAATGATTGCTCGCGAGAAACGTCGCACTGATGCTGTAAACAGACTGCATGCAAAACGTACAGCGTTAAAGGCGATAATTATCGACCCGGAAGTTTCTGCAGAAGAAGCAATGGCTGCGATGTATGCCTTGCAGAAATTACCACGTGATTCAAGCAAATCACGCCAGCGTAATCGTTGCAGCATAACTGGCAGACCACATGGTTTCTATCGAAAATTCGGACTTTCACGCAATAAGCTGCGTGAAGTTGTAAACCGTGGCGAAGCCCCTGGTGTAGTCAGAGCCAGTTGGTGAGTAAGTGCTCTTTAACACGAGATATTTCAGAAACAAACGACACTGAGAAGATACGAACATGAGTATGAGTGACCCAATTGCCGATATGTTGACACGCATTCGCAATGCCCATCATGCAGAGATGACGACAGTTTCTATGCCGGCATCTGGAACAAAAAAGGCCATTGCAGAAGTGCTAAAGGCTGAAGGCTATATCAAGTCAATTTCTGAAGGGAAGGATGATAATGGTTTCACGTCATTAAAGCTGACACTGAAATATTATCAGGGCAGTCCTGTCATAGAAATGATTAAACGCGTCAGTAAACCGGGCTGCCGTGTATATACCGGTAGAGATGATATTCCGACTGTCAAGAAAGGTCTGGGTATCACCATCGTATCAACATCGAAAGGTATCATGACCGATCGCAGCGCCCGTAAAGCAGGCGTTGGTGGCGAAGTGATCTGTTACGTCGCTTAAATAATAGGTGCATCATGTCACGAGTAGCTAAAAATCCCGTTTCATTGCCAGATGGTACTGAAGTAACAATCAGCGACACAACGATTGTTGCAAAAGGTCCAAATGGTGAGTTGTCCATGAATAAACATCCTCTGGTATCAGTAAACCAGGAAGATGGTATATTGAAAGTAGCCGCAAATGATGATTCCACTACAGCAGTAGCCATGTCAGGAACTACACGTGCACTACTATCGAATCTGGTGGCTGGAGTCTGCAAGGATTTTGAAAAGAAATTAACCATCATTGGTGTTGGTTATCGAGCTCAGGTGCAGGGAAAAAATCTGAACCTGAACCTGGGTTTTTCACATCCTGTTGTGTATGCCATACCCGAAGGAATTACTATTGAAGCACCTAGCCAGACAGAACTCATTGTAAAGGGTGCTGATAAACAGAAGGTAGGTCAGGCAGCAGCAGAAATTCGTCACTTTCGTCCACCAGAGCCTTACAAAGGCAAAGGGGTCCGTTACAGCGATGAGCATGTCGCTCGTAAACAGGCCAAAAAGAAATAATTGGTAGGTCAAGATTATGAGTAAAAAATCAGCACGTATGCGTCGAGCCACAAAAACCCGGTCAAAGATTGTTCAACTGGGTTCAGACAGATTGAGCGTTCACCGTACTTCACAACATATCTACGCACAGGTAGTACAGGCGGAGACAGGCAAGATACTTGCCAGTGCCTCTACTGTTGAGGCTGAAATGCGTAAAGAGCTTGGAAATGGTGGGAATATAGAAGCGGCATCAGCTGTCGGCAAGCGTATCGCTGAAAAAGCTGTTGAAGCAGGGATCAAGAGCGTATCATTTGATCGTTCTGGTTTCAGATACCACGGACGCGTAAAGGCCCTTGCCGACGCTGCTCGTGAAAACGGACTGGAATTTTAGGAGTCGATTATGGCTGCACGCCGTATGCAAAACGATAAGCGCGATAATTTCATAGAGAAGCTGGTAAGTGTTCGTCGCGTAGCAAAAGTAGTAAAAGGTGGTCGTATTTTCGGTTTCTCTGCACTGGTAGTTGTAGGTGATGGAAATGGAAAAGTAGGTATGGGACGCGGCAAAGCTCGCGAAGTGCCTGTTGCTGTCCAGAAAGCTCTGGAAGAGGCACGCAAGTCTATGGTTAATATTGCCCTGGATGACGGTACTTTGTTCTATAAAGTTGAATCCATACATAGTTCTTCCAAGGTCGTTATGCGTCCGGGCTCAGAAGGTACAGGCATTATTGCCGGTGGCAGTATGCGCGCGGTATTTGAAGCAGCTGGCGTAAGAAACGTGCTGGCTAAATGCATCGGATCAACTAACCCGGTAAATGTTGTAAGAGCTACCATGAAAGGACTGCAGAATATCAGCAGCCCGGCACAGGTTGCTGCCAAGCGTGGCCTGAAAGTTGAAGAACTGCGCGACTGATTGACGCGACGGATTGATTAGGGAGCATCATTATGGCTGACAAAAAAATGCTGAAAGTTAAGCTCGTCAAGAGCATGTACGGTCGTGGTAAGAAACACATGGCCTGTGTAAAAGGACTTGGTCTGCGTCGTATGCATCACAGTGTTGAGGTAGAAGATACCCCGGCTGTTCGCGGTATGATCAATAAGGTCAATTATCTGCTTGAATGGGAACAGGTGTAATCATGTATTTGAATACAATCAAGCCGGCAGCCGGTTCAAATAAGGCGCCGAAACGTGTAGGGCGCGGCATTGGTTCCGGATGGGGCAAAACATCTGCTCGCGGACATAAAGGTCAGAAGGCAAGATCCGGCGGCTATCATAAGGTTGGCTTTGAAGGTGGTCAGATGCCATTGCAACGTCGTCTACCAAAGCGTGGTTTTCGTTCTGCACTGCAACTAACCACAGCTGAAATCCGTACCCATGAGCTGGCCAAAGTTAGCGAAGATATTATTGATCTCGCCGCATTACGTAATGCAGGTTTGATACATAGCCGTATATTGCGTGCCAAAGTTATGCTTTCAGGTTCCATTGAAAAAGCGGTAACGCTAAAAGGCATTGCTGTAAGCAAAGGTGCAAAAGAAGCGATAGAGAAAGTCGGTGGTAAAGTAGAGTAATGGCAAAACGCGGTACATCAATAGGTGCCAAAAAAGGTGGGCTGACCGAGCTTAGACAGCGCATATTCTTTGTCATTGGTGCGCTGATAATATTTCGCATGGGTGCTCATATTCCAGTTCCTGGTATTAATGCCGAAGCACTGGCGACGTTGTTTGCTCAAACAAAGGGCTCAATTGTTGATGTGTTCAACATGTTTTCAGGTGGTGCCTTGAGCCGCCTGTCACTGTTTGCACTTGGCGTGATGCCTTACATCTCATCATCAATCATTATGCAGATGATGACGTCAGTCGTGCCGACGCTGGAACAGTTAAAGAAAGAAGGTGAAAGTGGTCGTCGTAAGATAACGCAATACACCCGATATGGCACAGTAGTACTGGCTTTATTCCAGGCCCTGGGTATTGCTGTAGCACTGGAAAGCCAGACGGCGGGTGGCATGAATGTAGTTATCGCTGCGGGACTGGGTTTCAAGATAACGACAGTTATTACACTGGTCGCCGGAACTATGTTTCTGGTATGGCTGGGTGAACAGATGACTGAAAGAGGGATAGGTAATGGTATCTCTTTAATAATATTTGCGGGAATTGTTGCAGGGCTGCCATCGGCGTTAGGTGGAACCCTGGAATTGGCACGGACAGGAACATTTTCACCCATTGGCGTGTTGGTACTGCTGATTGGCGCATTAGCAATTACTGGCTTTGTTGTCTTTATGGAGCGTGGCCAGAGAAGGATTACGGTTAATTACGCACAACGTCAGCGTGGCCGAAAAATGTATGCCGGGCAAAGCAGTCATTTGCCGTTGAAAGTAAATATGGCAGGTGTAATACCACCCATTTTTGCTTCAAGTATCATACTTTTCCCAGCCAGTCTTGGCAGCTGGTTCGGGCAGGCTGAAGGAATGCGTTGGTTAAAAGACCTGTCGACAACACTGTCACCGGGTCAACCTTTATACGTAATGCTTTATGCAGCGTTGATTGTATTTTTCTGCTTTTTCTATACGGCGATGATTTTTAACCCGAAGGAAACAGCAGAGAACCTGAAGAAATCAGGTGCATTTGTACCCGGGATTCGTCCTGGCGACCAAACAGCAAATTATATTGATGGTGTTGTCTCCAGATTGACACTGGTCGGCGCCGCCTATATTACATTTGTCAGTCTGGTGCCTGAATTTCTGATTGTTAAATGGAATGTGCCATTTTACTTTGGCGGTACATCATTACTGATTATCGTCGTTGTATTAATGGATTTTATTTCACAGATTCAGTCTCATCTGATGTCACGTCAGTATGAAAGTCTGCTGAAAAAGACAAACCTGTCTGGCGGTGGATTAGGTTTTGGAAGTTGAGGTAAAGGAAAATGAAAGTACAGGCATCAGTCAAGAAGCTCTGCAGGGATTGTAAAATCGTTATTCGTAAAAGAGTTGTGCGTGTGATCTGTAAAGATCCTCGTCATAAACAGCGACAGGGTTAAAACCATTTGTAAATAGGCCTGGCTAACGCTATCACCTTAACAGGTAATGGTGCCAGGGTGTTTGTATAGTAAACAATCGATTGATTTTGTGTGTAAAGGGCAGTATCCTTACGCGTTTTTCAATTTTGCACTAATTCTATAGCGGAGAGCCTTAGATGGCACGTATAGCAGGTATAAATCTACCGAATTACAAGCATGTTGTGATTGGATTGACTTCCATTTACGGCATAGGTAACGCACGTTCTCGCAATATTTGTGAGTCGGCAGGTGTGAAGCCAGACACAAAATGCAGTGAATTAAGTGATGCTGATGCAGAACAACTGCGTATAGAGGTCGCAAAATTCGATGTGGAAGGCGATCTCCGCCGTGAGACGACTATGAATATCAAGCGTCTTATGGATATGGGTTCATACCGTGGCATCCGTCACCGTCGCGGACTGCCTGTCCGTGGTCAGCGTACCAAAACTAATGCGCGCACACGTAAAGGCCCCACCAGGCCAATTCGTAAGTAAGAACATCGTAATAACGCAGCACACAGAGTTAAATTATGGCTAATCCAGCATCAGGTTCAAAAGGCAGAAAGCGTGTAAAAAAGAATGTCTCAGAAGGCATCGCTCACATACATGCAACCTTTAACAACACAATAATCACCATTACAGACAGGCAGGGTAATACCCTGTGCTGGAAAACTGCAGGTGGTTCAGGCTTTAGAGGCTCAAGAAAGAGTACTCCTTTTGCTGCACAGGTTGCAGCAGAGCATGCTGGAAAAGAAGCCAGGGACATGGGTGTCAGGCACCTTGAAGTCCGTGTCAAAGGTCCTGGACCTGGTCGTGACTCAGCTATACGAGCACTCAATTCTGTAGGATTCGAGATCAGTAATATTTCGGATGTTACGCCTATCCCACATAATGGTTGCCGTCCGTCAAAACGGCGCCGCGTCTAATCATCCGGAGATTTAACAGTGGCAAGATATATAGGATCAGTCTGTCGTTTGTGCCGTCGCGAAGGTGGCAAACTTTATCTGAAAGGCGAGCGCTGCTTTACAGACAAGTGTTCAGTTGAAAAGCGTGCATACCCACCCGGACAGCATGGACAGCGTCGTACACGAGTCTCGGATTATGGTCTTCAGTTAAGGGAAAAGCAGAAGTTGCGTCGCATCTATGGTGTGATGGAAAATCAGTTTCTTGATTATTATAAAGAAGCCGATCGTATAAAAGGTTCAACAGGTGATAATCTTCTGAAGCTGTTGGAAGGTCGCCTTGATAACGTTGTTTATCGCATGGGCTTCGGTACTTCAAGGGCTGAGTCACGCCAACTGTTGCGGCATAACTGCATACTTGTAAATGGTAAACGTCTTAATATCCCTTCTTACCAGGTTCACCCGAGCGACGAAATTACTGTCACGGAATCAGCTAAACAACAGATTCGTGTCACAGCAGCACTTGAAGCAGCAGAACAGCGCGGCGTTGCCGACTGGCTTGATGTTGATTTTAAGGCAATGAAAGGCGTTTATCGTGTTACCCCGGATCGCAGTGACCTGCCAGGTGAGATCGACGAGTCACTTGTTATCGCACTGTATTCTAAGTAATTAAAGTCTCAGCCCACAGAAGAGGGATCGGAATGTCAGATTCAGTAATAGATTTCCTGAAGCCACGTTTTGTTGATGTCACCAAAATTGATGACAATCACGCACGCGTAACTATCGAGCCGCTGGAACGCGGGTTTGGATTTACCCTGGGTACAGCCCTGCGTCGTATCCTGCTGTCATCCATCTCCGGTTATGCAATCTCAGAAGTAAAAATCACCGGTGTTGATCATGAATATGACAATATCGAAGGTGTACAGGAAGATGTACTGGAGATTCTGATGAATCTTAAGAGCGTTGCTCTTTCTCTTGAAGGTAGAGAGAGTGCAAAACTCCATATAAAGAAAAAAGGCCCTGGTGAATTAACCGCAGGTGATCTTGCTGCAGAGCATGATGTAATGATTGCCAATCCTGATCTTGTTATCGCCCATATCAACAAAAAAGTTGAACTGGAGATGGAACTTGATGTTACCCAGGGCAGAGGCTATCACACAGCAGTTTCACGCAAAAAGGATGAAGAAACAAGCAGTATTGGTGTGATCATGCTTGATGCATCATACAGCCCGGTTCGTCAGGTATCATACGATGTAGATTCAGCCCGCGTAGAGCAGCGTACAGATCTCGACAAACTAATTTTCACACTTGAAACAGACGGTACGGTTGATCCGGAACAGTCGATTCGTATGGCAGCCACTATTCTCTATGACCAGATTTCAGTGTTTGTTGATCTAAAAGTCAAAGAGCCAGAGCCGGAAGAACCTGAAGAACCACCGATAGATCCGATTTTACTGCGTCCAGTCGATGATCTTGAGCTAACGGTCCGGTCTGCTAATTGCCTGAAGGCCGAAAATATATTTTACATTGGTGATCTGGTTCAGCGTGATGAAAGCGAGCTACTGAAGACACCAAATTTAGGTAAGAAATCATTAACAGAGATAAAGGACGTTCTGGCACAGAATGGACTTTCTCTTGGCACCAAACTCGAAGTATGGCCACCTGCATCACTGATTCAAAGCCGTGATGAAGAAGCGGCTACAGGGTTTGTAGAGGTAAAATATAATGCGACACCGTAAAAGTGGCAGAAAGCTGAATATGACCAGCGCTCATCGCAAGGCCATGTTCAAAAACATGACAGTATCTCTTCTTCGCCATGAAGAAATCCGCACAACCCTGCCGAAGGCTAAGGAACTGCGCCGTCACGCAGAGCCGTTGATTACTCTCGGTAAGACATCAACAGTCGCCAACCGCAGACTGGCATTTTCACGTCTGCGTGATCGTGAGATGGTAAGCAAGTTGTTCGATGATCTTGGCGTACATTTTAAAGACCGTCCAGGTGGCTATTTACGCATCCTGAAATGCGGTTATCGTCCGGGTGACAAAGCACCTATGGCTATTGTACAGATGGTCTCGCGTGAAAAAGTTGATGCAGAGGGGGGGTGACGCATCGGCGGATTGACAACAGTTTACAGTAATCCTTAAAAGGGCCATGCATAATGCATGGTCTTTTTTTTTCTAAATATATTCATTCTAAAAACTATCGAGATATTAACGTCTGGTTGACAGTAGATCTGTATATGAATATTCTAGTGGATGCTTTGCTATTTAAAAAATCCATCATTGCGAGCAAAGCGTAGCAATCTCTTTGTTAAGAATCAGTTGGTTAGAGATTTCTTCGTCACTACATTCTTCGCAATGACGACACACCAGAGGCTTTCTAAATAAATGTACTATTGATGGTTACAACTCACTGCTACTTATTTTCTGGGCTCAATACTTTTGATTGCTCTGTTTACTGATTTTGGTCACGATGGACTGTATGTAGGACAGTTACATGCAGTTATTAGTACTGCCTTACCTGAAATAAGTATTGTCGACCTGTGCCACACTATACCGCCACACGATATTCGTGCAGCCGCTTATCTCCTTCCTGCCTATACGCGCTATTTATCTCCAGCCAGTGTCATAGTCTGCGTTGTCGATCCCGGTGTCGGCAGCGAACGACCGCACGCTGTCTGCAAAGCTGATGGTCGTTGGTACATAGGGCCGGATGACGGTCTTTTTGATGTACTGGGACAACATGTGCATAGCTTCAGGAAATATCATTTTCAGTGGCCCGGTGAGGTAAGTGATAGTTTTCATGCCCGTGATATCTACACTCCTGCTGCCTGTCTGCTTGCAGAATCAGGTGGTTCGGATGTTTTACAGGGTCAGCCTGTTGAAACGGATAAGCAGAGATTTTCTGCTGATCTTAATGAAGTCATCTATTTTGATTATTTTGGCAATGCGATAACCGGCCTACGCGGGACTACGATCAAAACTGAAGGAAAAATTACAATAAATAGCGTAACAATAAATCATGCCAGAGTCTTTTCAGATGTACCGGCAGGTGACTGTTTCTGGTATGAAAATGCCAATGGCCTGGTAGAAATTGCAACTAATCAGAGTGGAGCCAGGGATAGTCTTGGGCTTCAGTTGGGCGATTCGTTCAGTGTAGACTGAAGGGCACCTCTATTTATTCATGAATAATCATCTTGAATCCAAAATCAGCCATCTCTGCGTTAAGAATCTTCGCAATAGCTCGCTATTACGTGCGTTTCTTGCCTTGATCTGGCAGATTTTGAATCCAATCTGTATTATCCATGAATAAATAGAGGTGTCCTGAAGTTTCAGGCTGCCGTTCTCGACTTCGCCCGTTCAAGTAAGGGTTTCAGATAAACACCGGTATAGGATGCACTGACCTCACATATCTGTTCAGGCGTGCCTGAAGCGATAATTGTTCCACCGCCCGCACCTCCTTCGGGACCGAGATCGACTATCCAGTCAGCGGTTTTGATAACATCGAGGTTATGCTCTATCACAATGATGGTATTACCCTGGTCGCGCAGGCGATGCAGTACAGCTAGCAACTGCTCAATATCCTGAAAATGCAGGCCGGTTGTTGGTTCGTCAAGGATGTACAGTGTTTTACCTGTTCCACGTTTGGATAGTTCGCGAGACAATTTTATGCGCTGCGCTTCACCACCTGAAAGCGTTGTTGCGCTCTGGCCGAGGCAGATATAGCCCAGACCGACATCCATCAGGGTATCGAGTTTGCGCTTGACCACCGGGATGGCCTGAAAAAACTCTGCCGCTTCCTCGATGCTCATTTGCAGGACTTCCTGAATGGTTTTTCCCTTAAAGGTGATGTCCAGGGTTTCTCTGTTGTAGCGCGCACCGTGGCAGTTGTCGCAGGGCACGTAGATGTCCGGCAGGAAGTGCATTTCAACTTTGATCAGGCCATCGCCCTGACAGGCCTCACAGCGTCCGCCTTTGACATTGAATGAGAAGCGGCCGGGTTTATAGCCTCTGGCGCGTGCTTCCGGGGTATTGGCGAACAGTTCCCGTATCGGCGTGAACAGGCCGGTGTAGGTGGCCGGGTTCGAGCGAGGCGTACGGCCAATCGGGCTTTGATCGATATCGATGACTTTATCAAAGTGGTCCAGGCCCTCTATAGTTTCATGCGGGGCGGGTTCAAGGCTGCTGCCGTGCAGATGAACCGCAACAGCAGGGTAGAGGGTGTCATTGATCAGAGTGGATTTGCCTGAACCGGAAACGCCAGTAATGCAGGTCAGCAGGCCGACCGGAATGGATACATCAATCTTACGCAGATTGTTGCCGCTGGCGCCTTTGATGATCAGCTGTTTCTTCTTACTCATCTTTGTTCTAGAATCGGGGACTGCAATAGACAGCTCGCCTGACAGGTATTTACCGGTCACCGATGCAGGATTGTTGAGGATATCCTCAGGCGTGCCTTCGGCGACGATGTGACCGCCGTTTACGCCTGCGCCGGGGCCGAGATCCAGCACATGGTCGGCACTGCGTATGGCCTCCTCATCGTGTTCTACGACGATTACCGTGTTGCCAAGGTCGCGCAACTGCTGCAGGGTGGCCAGCAGGCGGGTGTTATCGCGCTGGTGCAGGCCGATTGAGGGTTCATCCAGCACATACATCACACCCACCAGAGCCGAGCCAATTTGTGATGCCAGGCGTATGCGCTGGGCTTCGCCACCGGACAGGGTTTCAGCAGAGCGACTTAATGAAAGATAGCCGAGGCCGACATTGGCCAGAAAACCCAGTCGTTCCGAGATTTCCTGTGTGATACGGCTGGCGATTTCGGCACGCGACCCTTCAAGTTTTAACTTTGCGAAGTATTCTACCGCCTCATCGATCGGTAGGGCGGATATATCGTGTATTGCCCTGTCACCGATGAAAACGTGGCGTGCTTCTTCTCGCAGTCGGCTGCCGCCACATTGCTCGCAGTTATGCACTGTCAGAAACCGTGCCAGTTCATCACGTACTGTATTTGATTCCGAGTCCCGGTAACGGCGTTCCATGTTTGGTATGACACCCTCAAAAGCATGGGTACGGTTTTTTCCATACATACTTTTGAATTTAAAAGTAATCTTTTCCTTACCGCTGCCATACAGCAGCATTTTCTGTATCTTCTTCGGTAGTTTTTCAAATGGCGTATCAAAGCTGAATCTGTAATGTTTTGACAGGCTGGTTAGCAGATTGAAGTAGAAGCCATTTCGCCGATCCCAGCCAGCAATAGCACCGCCTGCCAAACTTAATGATTTGTCACGAATTATCCGTTTAGGATCGAATAACTGGCGTGCCCCCAGGCCGTCACAGCCTGGGCAGGCACCTGCCGGGTTGTTGAAGGAGAACAGGCGCGGTTCGAGTTCGGACAGGCTGTAACCGCATTTCGGGCAGGCGTAGCGGGCTGAAAAGACATGGCTAGTTTCCTTGCCACTTTTGGGCTGCGTCAGTACATGTACCAGGCCGTCACTCAGCTCCAGTGCGGTTTCAAAGGATTCGGCCAGTCGCTGTTCAATTCCCTCACGGACTACCAGTCGATCAACCACTGCTTCGATAGTATGCTTGTTATTCTTTTTCAGCCCCGGTGCAAATTCAAGTTCTGTTACCAGTCCGTCAATGCGTGCCCGAATAAAGCCCTGTGCGCGTAGCTGTTCAATAATTTGCAGATGCTCGCCTTTGCGCTCCTGAATGACCGGTGCTAGTAGCAGCAAACGATCACCATCATCCATTGCCATCACCTGATCGACCATCTGGCTGACGGTCTGTGCCTTCAGTGGCAGATTATGAGTCGGGCAGCGCGGCTCGCCGATGCGCGCAAACAGCAGACGTAGATAGTCGTGGATCTCGGTTACCGTACCGACCGTTGAACGTGGGTTATGCGAGGTACTTTTCTGTTCAATGCTGATGGCCGGTGACAGACCTTCGATGTGATCCACGTCCGGTTTTTCCATCAATGACAGAAATTGCCGCGCATAGGCTGACAACGACTCAACATAGCGACGTTGACCTTCGGCATAGATGGTGTCGAAGGCAAGCGACGACTTTCCGGAGCCGGAAAGGCCAGTGATGACAATGAATTTGTTACGCGGCAGATCCAGCGAAATATTCGCCAGATTATGCATGCGTGCGCCGCGGATGCTGATGTATTTCATGGTTGGTAGATGATTTATGTGAAATTCAGTTGGTCTGAAATTGTCTGCATGAGGTGACATTACTCCAGTTGACTATATGCTTCTTATTTTATCTGATTTCGTGATGAATATGCGTTGACATCAGAGTAAAATCTATCTGTTTGAATAGCCTGATTCGGTTGCAGAATTTTGTGCGAATGAATTCGCACCTACAGGCCATAAAATAGCTTAAGCAAAGAAAATATTGTAGGTCCGAATTCATTCGGACACTAACAACAGAGTTTTTTGGCATTTAAACCGTGAATCACAGGCAGGCATGAAAAAAAGACGTAGTACGGGCGCCCCGATGACATCGCTGGAACGACGCTCGGTCAGTGCGCTGGCGGGTGTCTTCGGCCTGCGCATGCTGGGACTGTTTCTTATCCTGCCCGTATTTGCACTCTATGCCGTGGATCTGGAGGGAAATACGGCCTTTCTTACCGGGGTGGCGATAGGGGCCTACGGTCTGACACAGGCCATTTTCCAGATTCCCTTTGGTCTGATGTCAGATAAATTCGGTCGCAAACGGGTTATTGCTGCCGGACTGCTGATATTTGCCATTGGCAGTGTAGTGGCTGCCATGGCAGACAGTATCAACGGTGTCATTATCGGTCGTGCCCTGCAGGGTACCGGTGCTATTGCAGCAGCGGTTATCGCACTGGCTTCAGACCTGACACGTGAAGAACAGCGCACCAAGGCAATGGCTATTATCGGTATGACTATTGGCCTGGCTTTCTTTGTCGCGTTAATGCTGGGACCGGTACTGGACCGAAGTATCGGTGTACCGGGAATATTCTGGCTGACCGCAGTACTTGCTATCGCTGCCATCGTTGTTGTTTACAAATCCGTGCCCACACCGGTTGCCAGTCATGTTCCTGTGGGCGGCGAGACAAGTCTGAAAAAACAATTTTCAATCATCCTTAAAGATATTCATCTTCTACGTCTTGATTTAGGGATATTCTGTTTACACCTGGTGCTGACGGCTTTTTTTGTTGCCGTTCCCTTTACACTGGTTGAATCGCTTGATATTCAACGTGAATCACAATGGAGTGTTTATCTGCCAGTAGTATTGTTGTCCGTTATTGCGATGGTACCGCTGGTACTGATGACCACCCGCAAAAAACGCATCCCGAATATTTTTCTGGCTGGAATCGTCCTGTTGCTGGTGGGCGAGTTGATATTTACTTTCGGCGCTCAGTCGACAATCTGGTTTCTACCAGGAATGGTGGTCTGGTTCACCGGCTTTAATACCCTGGAATCACTGATGCCTTCGTTAGTTTCACGTCTTGCCCCAGTGCAGAATAAGGGTGCGGCAATTGGTATTTATAACAGTTCAGAATTCTTTGGTGCCTTTCTCGGCGGCGTGCTGGGGGGGCTGGTGCTGGGACTCTATGGTACGCGGGGGGTATATCTGATGTCTGCAGCGGTGATCGTCATCTGGTTATTGATCATGCTACCGGCAAAACCACCAAAACTGCTCGATACCCGTGTGCTGCGCTTCGTAGATCTTGATTCACAGAGCAATAGCCTGGCGGCCGAGTTATCGGCTATAGACGGTGTGACAGAAGTAATCGTCATGGCTCCGCAGGGTGTGGTCTATCTCAAGGTTGATTCGGAGTTGTTGCTGCCTGAGGCACTGGAGAAGTATGAGACAGTCGCTGATAATTGAGATATTATTATTCGACTGATTATTGGACACTGGTTTCATGGACAGGAAACCACAACGCAACACAAAGGAGACGCAAGCAATGGCACGAGGAGTGAATAAAGTAATTCTGGTTGGTAATCTGGGCAAGGACCCGGAAGTTCGTTTTGCACCCAGTGGCAGCGCGATGGCTAATATTACCGTCGCCACCACCGAATCATGGAAGGACAAGCAGACCGGTGAGAAACAGGAAAAAACAGAATGGCACAGGGTTGTTTTCTTTAACAGGCTGGCTGAAATCGTCGGTGAATATCTGAAAAAGGGCAGCCAGGTCTATATCGAAGGCCGCATACAAACTCGCAAATGGCAGGGCCAGGACGGTCAGGATCGCTATACAACCGAAATCGTTGCCAATGAGATGCAAATGCTGGGTAGCCGATCAGGTGGTGGCGACACAGCCTGGAATGCACCGCAAGATTCAGCACCGGCGCAACAACAGGCGGATGCGCCTCAGGCCAGTACAACGCCGAGTGATGATTTTGATGATGATGTACCGTTTTAGGGCGCCTTCGCGGCTGGCGTTTTTTTCTCACTTTTTTTATTATTGTATTTGAATTGAGCCGTGTTTTTCGCCCACCAGGGCGAGTTACTTTTCTTTACTTGTCTAAAGAAAAGATAACCAAAAGAAACGACACCCGACATACTTGCCCATAATAAAAACCATTATGGGTTCCCTGCGATGCTCGGATGAGCTGGCGGGGTGTGAACTCGGGCTATGCCCTCAGACAGGCACACCCCGAAATCCCCAGCTCATCCTGCGCGTCTCGGCAAGCCTGAACGGGATTTGTAGATCAAAATCAAAAGCACTTTGTAGGTGCGAATTTATTCGCACAATTTTGTCCGAATAAATTCGAACCTACAGTAAAATATTACTGCTGATTCTGAGCCGAGTTCTAAAATCAGTGACAAAGACCCAAGACCAAGGCGTTCCTAATGACCAGAACTAAATCTCACAGCAAGTTAATTCATCGATTTCCAGCATTGATGGCAGGCTTATTCCTGATCTCTTTATTGTCCGCCTGTGGTCAGGGTGATGGGACGGATGATCAGCAGTCTAAAGTAGAAGCTGAAGCAGCGAAGCAGGCCACACAACCGGTAGGCAAACTAAAGGTAAATAAAGCAGAAGACTCTGTTGAAAAATTATTAGCGCTATCATCTTTTCAGCCTGCGGCAAAGAAAGCGAAGGTATTGTTTGAATTGCCGGTTTGGGAGAAGACTCCTGCTGAAATCGATGCATCGGCTACTGCTGCAATGGCAGCAGGGGATAAACAGCTGGATGCCATTGCTGCGCTGTCGGTGGAGGCAAGTAATTTCACTAATACCATCGCTGCACTGGACGATGCATCCTACCCAGTTCTGAATGTCAGTGATCGTATTGATGTCATTCGAGAAACCTCCCAGGACAAGGCGATGCGGGATAAGGCTCTGGAAGCGAGCAAGAAGATACAGGCCTGGTATGTGGCGGCGGGTTTCAGGGAGGATGTCTATAAAACAGTGTCTGCTTATGCGGAAACTAAACCTGAGTTGCAAGGTGAAGATGCCTTGCTGTTAAAAGATACTCTGCGCGATTATCGTCGCAATGGCATGGCTCTGCCAAAAGAAAAACGCCAGCAATTAAAAGAGCTGAAAACTGAGCTGAATAATATGAGTCTGGAATTCGCTACCAATATTACTGAGGCAAAAGTAGCCGTTGAATTTACAGCGGATGAATTAGCGGGTATGCCGGAGGATTTTCTCAGTAACAAGGAATTGAAAACGGATAAAGGGACTTACAAAGTAAAAGCCAATGTTACCTGGCAGTACCTCGCCGTAATGCAGAACGCCAGCAATGAAGAGACGCGTAAAAAGCTGTTAACCGTGCGTTTAAATCGGGCGAAGGGAAAAAATATCCCCCTGTTCACCAAAATGTTGAAAACCCGGGCGCATATAGCCAAGCTGCTTGGTTATGACAACTGGGCCGATTATCGTATTGAAATAAAAATGGCGAAGACCGCGAAATCGGCCTTTGATTTTGAGCAGCGTCTGGTGGTGGGGTTGCAGCCCAAGTTTGATAAAGAAATCGCCTTGTTGCAGAAGCTGAAGGCGAATGAGACGGGTAACCTCGATACAAAAATAATGTTTTGGGACGTGAGTTATTACAAAAATATACTGAAGAAGACCAAATACCAGATAGATACCAGTAAGTTAAAAGTTTTTTTTGAAATGAACCGTGTTTTAAAGGGTATGTTCGGTATTTTTGAAGATATTTTTGGTCTTAAAATTGAAGCCGTTGAGCCGGGTTATAAATGGGTTGATGACCTGCGTCTGTATGCCGTTACTGATGCCGTTTCCGGTGATCCGCTGGGTCTGATCTACATGGATCTGTTCCCACGAGAAAATAAATATGGACATTTTGCCCAGTTTGGTGTGACCACAGGCAAGCTACTCAAGGATGGTGTTTACCAGCGCCCCGTGGTGGCCTTGATTGTTAATTTTCCACCGGCAACAGAAGATAAACCTTCACTATTGAAGCACAACGATGTGGAGACACTATTTCATGAATTCGGTCACGCTCTACATTCCGTGCTAACCCAGGCAAAGTATGCTTCATTCTCAGGCACCTCTGTACCTCGGGATTTTGTTGAGGCCCCGTCACAAATGCTGGAAAACTGGGTATGGGACAAATCAGTACTTGATCGTTTCGCCGTTGATTACCGTGACCCCAGCAAGAAAATACCGGAAGACACACTGGACAGGATGGAACAGGCCCGACTTGCAACCATCGGCACCTGGTACAGGCGCCAGCTATCCTTTGGCATGCTGGATCTGAAACTGCATATGAGTACGGATGAAAAGGTTTTTGAGAATTTTGTTGAAATCAGTAACAGGATTATAACTGAAGTCTATCTGGCACCACCAAAAGGCACAGCCTTTGTTGCCTCCTTCGGTCATCTCGGCGGGGGTTATGATGCCGGTTACTATGGCTATGCCTGGGCAGAAGCCATCTCGGCAGATCTGGTCTCAGTGTTCAAAAAAAGCCCGGGAGGTTTGATGGACAAAGCCGTCGGTAAACGATTACGTGATGAGATCTATGCCAAAGGCGGTTCACGGGAGATCGATAAGTCAATACGCGCCTTCCTCGGCCGTGAGCGTTCACTGGATCCCTTCTTTGAATATATTGGTCTGGGTGATACAAAGTAGTCTATGTGCACGAAAATAAAATCAGCGCAATGATTCCAGATTCCGGGGACAGTATACCGATGATACAACAGAGTATGCACGCATGGAATTGATCAAAATCATTGAACAAGAAGTCAGGCAAACCAGTCGTGAACTGGACAAGACCGAGCTCGATCCCCGTGTGATGAAGGCGATCGCGACTGTGCCGCGCCACGAGTTTGTGCCACCGGAAGAAGAGTCCGATGCCTATCAGAATCGTCCGTTGCCAATTGGCTATGGGCAAACCATTTCACAGCCATATATTGTCGCAATAATGACAGACATGCTGAATCTAAAACCGGATAGCAAGGTGCTGGAATTAGGTACGGGCTCCGGCTACCAGGCAGCCATACTAAGTGAACTGGCGGGTGAGGTTTATACGATCGAAATCGTCGAACCGCTCGGGCTGCTGGCGAAGGAGCGCCTGCAGCGCCTGGGATATGATAATGTCACCACAAAGGTGGGTGATGGTTATTACGGCTGGGAGGAGCATGCCCCGTTTGATGCCATTATCGTGACAGCTGCAGCAAGTCATATTCCGCCGCCATTGATCAAGCAGTTGAAGACCGGCGGCCGCATGATCGTACCGGTCGGAAGCCATTTCATGACACAGCAGCTGCTGGTGGTTGATAAGCTTGCAGATCAGAAGGTGGTCAGCAGACAGGTCCTGCCGGTGGTGTTCGTACCGGTCACTGGCAAACATTAGCTTGCCGACACCAAAAATATGTTCATGATGCTGTGTCCACCGTATCCCTCCGTCGCGCTGATCTCCGGTCCTTTTGGGTTAATCAGTATCGACGACTATCTATGGGACATATATGATAAAAAATAAAAGAATACAATTACGATTTTATTGATCCTTACCCTTTTTTCCTGAACCCTGAATCTTCTTTTCAGCGAATCTCTTCAACACTGTATTTCTTAGACAATATGGTCGGCTGCATCAATACATAACCCTGCTGCTGCCAGTATACAAGCTCATTAATGGCTGATGGGACAACTTCAACAAAATCCTGAAAATCTTCCAGTGCATAGCCGTAATCTTTTGCCGCCAGGCCACAGACCTTGAACTTGACCCCTAGCATAGAGAAATATCGCATTCGATCTACCGCTGCCTTATAACGCTGATAGTTTTTCTTTGCCACCGTGACGATTTCCATACCGCGTATCACAATCACCAGATCCATCATTTCCGGCGCCATATTATAAGGCTCGTCCATCAGGGTATTCATGTATGTCCGCACCCAGTACAGGGCGGAGTTAATATCCTCCGGTTCATTAAAATAAAAATCGAATACTACACGGGGTTCTTTGTAGGGTGTCTCGGTGTAAGTCGCACCCTCGGCGAAAAGAGAAGTAGGGAATATAAGCAGTAAGACAGGAATAATCTTTTTTAGAATGCCGGTCAAGCTATGTCCTCCCGATGTCCTGAGTCCTGGAACTTGAAACTTCAAGTCCATTATACCCACAAACCAGATAATTTAGATGGAACGGTTTTTCTAGCATGACAGGCATTAATACTTTATCGTTGTTATGGTGAGGTTTTTTATAAGAAAGTCAGTGCTCTGGAGACCATACTAGAAATGGATCGATTTTTCAGAATTCTTGAGTTAAATAAAATATTCAACGCTCGCCGGACACCGGTATCCCGCCGCGATCTTGAAGAATTACTGGAATCAAACCGATCTACGATTAAGCGTACGATTGAGGAAATGCGCTTATATCTGGATGCACCAATCAAATATGATCGTAAACAGAACGGCTATTATTACGATTTGAAAGAGGGTGAACATCCTTTCGAAATACCGGGTTTATGGTTTAACTCCAACGAACTGTTCGCATTAATGGTCACACATCGGCTATTGAGCAAGATACAACCCGGTTTGCTGGACGCCAGCATTTCTCCATTTCGTCGGCGCATTGAAGAATTACTCAAAGGCAAGGAGGCAGGCAGGGGCGAGATTGCCCACAGGGTGCGTATACTGCAAGCAGCGGTTAGACCAACAAGAGTAGATGATTTCCGCAAAGTAACGACAGCATTAGTTAATCGTTACCAGCTCAGATTGTTTTACCACAGTCGTTCAGGTGATGAAACGACTGATCGCATAGTCTCACCACAGCGACTGGTTTACTACCGTGATAACTGGTATCTGGATGCATACTGTCATCTTAGAAATGAATTGCGTACTTTTTCACTGGATCGCCTGAAACCGATTCGTACTAATGAACGACCGGCAAAAGAAATCGATGACCAGAATCTCGATGATCATTTCACTAAGACTTGTAAAGGAATGTTCCCCACGGCTGTGGGGATGAACCGTGCCTAAATCGTGCAAAGAAAGGAAAGAAGAAAGGAAAGGGGTCAAACCTATTTGACTATGTATAGAAGTTGAATTATCCTTTCAGCCATGCCCAGACCTCAGCGAATTGAATATGAAGGAGCGTTTCATCATGTCATGAACCGTGGTCGAGGTCGCAGGGTCATCTTTCATAATGATGAGTACTTCAACGCTTTTCTTGAAACCCTGCAGGAAGCCAGTCAACGTTTTGATGCAGTCATTCATGCTTACTGCCTGATGACAAATCATTACCACTTACTGATAGAAACCCCCAAAGCAAACCTGAGCCGTATCATGAGGCATATAAATGGGGTCTATACGCAACGACATAACCGTATACGTGGGACGGATGGCCCACTTTTCAGAGGACGGTTCAAGTCAGTTCTGGTTGATGAGGATGCCTACCTGCTGCAACTCTCACGATACATTCACCGTAATCCTGTAGAAACAAAGAAACCCCTGGTCAGCCAGCTGGTTGATTACCCTTGGTCGAGTTACCCGGCCTATATCAATAAATCGAAATGCCCTGAATGGCTATATCGGGATAAAACTTATGAGATGCTGGGACTGAGAAGAAAGTACCAGGGATACCAGGAATATGTTACACAAGGAGTAGACGAGGATATTCTTCGGTTCTATAGCAAAGGGAATATTTTGTCAGTATTGGGTGATCGGGAATTTAGGAAAGCAGTTCGTGAAGAATGCGAAGAAACCGACCTGGCAAAACTTAGAGTAGCCCTGCAAGACAGACCTTCGGGAAAGGAGATAGTAGTACAGGTAGCTAAAATCTTTAATGTGTCAACAGGCTCAATTACAAAAAAGTTGAAATACCGACGTACAGCAAATCCTGCCAGAGCTTTCGCTATGTATGTTTGCCAGGAATATGGCAATATGAGTTTGAGAGATATCAAGCAGTTGTTTGGCCTCGGTCACACTGGCAGTGCATCATTTTCGATAGATAAGATCAGACAAGAGTTAGAGAGAGGCGAGTGGAAAAAGGAAGTAAAAAAATTAGAAAAATTCTTTTACATGGTCAAATAGGCTTGACCCGTTATAGTTTAAATAGGCTTGACCCGTTATAGTTTAGAAAGATAGGCCTACATCCTTTATCTTTACAGGCACACAGGCAAATCGAGAAAAACAATGGTTAATAAGGGCGTTACCGGCATCAGACGAATTATCAACGCAGCGGGTTATTCGTATGCTGGCTTAGTAGCTACGCTTAAGAATGAAGCGGCATTCCGTCAGGAACTGGCGCTCGTAGCCATTCTTGTACCGGTGGCGTTCTGGTTTGGTGAAGGTAGTGTAGAAAAGGCTTTGCTTGTTTCTTCCCTGTTGCTGATATTAATTGTAGAACTGATCAATTCAGCTATTGAAAGCGTTATAGATCGTATCGGCAGTGAGCAGCACGAACTCTCTGGTCGGGCTAAAGATATTGGCTCGGCGGCAGTCTTTCTTGCCCTGCTTAATGCTGCAGTTATCTGGGCTTTTTTACTGCTGATTTAGATGCCTATACCGTCATTCTATCCCTTGCCCGACACCCTGACCATGATGCGTGAACTAATTTCCTGCCCATCAGTCAGCAGTATTAGTCCTGATATCGATATGAGTAATCTCGCAGTAATTGAGAAACTGGCGGGCTGGCTGGAGGATATGGATTTTTCAGTAGAGGTTCTACCGCTGAAGGACTCCCCCACAAAAGCAAATTTGGTCGCTATACTGGGTCAGGGGCAGGGTGGTCTGGTGTTGGCGGGCCATACTGATACGGTATCGTTCGATGAACAGCTGTGGAAATCTAATCCTCTGGCGCTGACCGAAGCAGATAATCGTTTATATGGCATGGGCACGTCAGATATGAAGTCTTTCTTTGCTCTGGTTATAACGGCTGCACGGAGATTTTCGGTTAGTGATCTGAAACACCCCCTTGTCATCGCCGCTACAGCTGATGAAGAATCGACCATGAGCGGTGCCCGTCAGCTGGCAGCCAGTGGGCGGTTGCAGAGCGGGCGAGTGGTAATCGGTGAACCGACCGGACTGCGGCCAGTACATATGCACAAGGGCATGATAATGGAATCGGTGCATGTACACGGCCGTTCCGGTCATTCAAGTGACCCCGCACTGGGTGCCAATGCGATGGAGGGCATGCACGAAGTTATCAGTGAGATAAGAAAATGGCGAGCTGAGTTACAACAGCGTTTTCAGAATCCTCAATTCAACGTGCCGGTACCGACCTTGAATCTGGGGCGGATATTTGGCGGCGACAACCCGAATCGCATTTGTGGCGACTGTGAACTGCATTTCGATCTGCGTCCTCTGCCCGGTATGCTGGTGGATGAATTGCTGGCAGAGTTACAGCCGCGCCTGAATGCCGCTGTCAGTGAAGCAGCTCTCGATATAACATTAAAGCCGCTAATGAAACCTGTACCACCTTTTGCAGCGAAAGAAGACTCAGAAATTGTTGCAGCTGCAGAACAGTTGACCGGTGTCCTGGCTGAATCAGCCGCCTATTCGACAGAAGCACCTTTTTTTCAGGGGGCTGGTCTTGATGTCGTCATACTCGGGCCTGGTAATATCGCCCAGGCTCATCAACCGGATGAATATCTGGCCCTGGACAGGGTGCAACCGATGATTGATGTACTGGAAGGTCTGATTCGACGATTTTGTGTTGCTTAAATGTTTCATAAATAAGAACATAACAAAAAATTAAACACAGAGGACACAAAGGTACAGAGAGGAAAGGTTTTTATGCTTTGAAAAAATAACGTCATTGTGAGCACAGCGTGGCAATCTCATAATTCAGGATCAATTGTATAGAGATTGCTTCGTCACTATGTTCCTCGCAATGACGGATTATTAAAAACTCTTTGTGACCTTCGTGTCCTTGTGGTGAAAAATATTTTGATTTGAATGAGATGAAAAAGAAGAAACAAAATCAGCCGCACAACTTTGTAGCGGCATTCCGTCAGTCGGCGCCGTATATTCATGCGCACCGGGGGAAGACCTTTGTGCTGGCTTTTAGTGGTAATGCAGTAGAGGATGAGCACTTTCCTTTGCTTATTCAGGATTTGGCGTTGCTCAACAGCCTGGGTGTACGTCTGGTTATTGTGCCTGGTGCTCGTCCGCAGATTGAACAATGCCTGAAGCAACGTAAGGCCAAAAGTAAGTATGTAAACGGCTTGCGGGTAACGGATGCGATTGCTATGGAGTGTACGCGGGATGCAGTGGGCAGTATTCGTGTGCAGATCGAGGCACTATTTTCAGCCGGTATAGCGAATTCACCGATGGCCGGTGCCGGTATTCATGTGGTATCGGGTAATTTTATTTCTGCGCGCCCTTATGGTATTCATGATGGTGTTGATTTTGGCTATACCGGTAAGGTCAGGAAGCTGGATAATGAGGCTATATTGCGGAATCTTGATGCCCGTTCTATCGTCATGCTGTCACCTCTGGCCTATTCTGTTACCGGCGAGGTGTTTAATGTCAATTCTGAACAGGTCGCCACCTATGCCGCTTCAGCCATAAATGCCGATAAATTGATTTTCCTGCTTGACGGTAAGGGCCTGCGTGATTCACGGCGGAAAATTATTCGTCAGTTGACGGGGCAGCAGGCGGAAAAGCTTCTAAGCTCCCGGCGCAAACTGGATATTGAGGCAGAGGTACATTTAAGGAGTGCGATTGAAGCCAGTCAACAGGGTGTTGAAAGAATACATCTGATCACGGAATGGAGCAAAGGGGCCTTACTTCAGGAACTGTACACCCGTGACGGGGCCGGGACGCTGGTAACGGCCAGTGAATATGAAGTCACTCGTCAAGCCTGCATTGAAGATATCGGCGGCATCATTGAACTAATCCAGCCGCTGGAACAGCAGGGTCTGCTGGCAAGGCGTTCACGTGAGCAGCTGGAGATGTCTATTGGGCAATTCTATGTGATGGAGCGGGATGGGCTGATAACAGCCTGTGCAGCGGTGATCCCGTACCCTGAAAATGGTATGGCTGAGCTTGCCTGTCTGGCAGTGCATACGGATTACCGCAAGGCCGGCCGCGGCGATGCGATGCTTAAATTTGCTGAAAATCAGGCAGAAGCATCGGCTATGAAGGGCCTGTTTGTTCTGACTACACAGGCCTCCCACTGGTTCCGCGAAAGAGGCTTCGAGACCTTGAAACTGGTAGATTTACCGGTGAAAAGGCGATCTTTATACAATTATCAGCGCAAGTCCCGTGTTTATTACAGGTCGCTGGAAACTTAAGGATAAATAGCGTCGCTCGGCGCGATGCTCTAGACAAAGGATCCGGGACTAAGGACGAAAGAATTGGAAGTTGATGTTTTCTTAATCTTTCATCCTTAGTCCCGAGTCTTTTATCTTTCACCAGTAAACAATCGCGCCGGGACGACACTCCTACAGCATATCATCGTGCATCCGGACGATTTTTGTATTCATCGGATGCTCCCTAAGTTATTGATTTTATATAGATTGGTATGCAAGCCCCCTCTGGGCTAAAATAGCGCGCTCTTTCGTATTGTCTGGGGGTTTGAGTTTGAGTGGAGCAGTGCTGTTTGAACAAGGTATAGATCTGATGCTGTTTGGCATGGGAACCGTCTTTGTTTTTCTTACTGTACTTGTCATTGTTACTGTCTCGATGTCGGCGATTATTCGACGCTGGCTACCCGATGAGGAAATGGATATTTCAACCTCCACGAAACATCACACAGATGTAGATGACCACATTGTATCTATCATACAGGTTGCGCTCGCCAAACACCGTAGCCGTCGGCAATAACAGGGCGCTCCAGGATATTCTCTTTTGATGATTGAAAACAAGAGTCCTTTGGGTATAACGGATGTAGTGCTGCGCGATGCACATCAGTCCCTGTTCGCTACCCGCATGCGCCTTGATGATATGTTACCGATTGCGGAGAAACTTGACCAGGTCGGCTACTGGTCACTGGAATCCTGGGGCGGAGCTACCTTTGATTCATGTATACGTTTTCTTGGTGAGGATCCATGGGTACGAATTCGTGAACTGAAGGCAGCGATGCCGAATACTCCGCAACAGATGTTGTTCCGTGGTCAGAATATCCTTGGCTACCGGCACTATGCGGACGATGTAGTCTGCAAATTTGTAGAACGTGCTGCAGTGAATGGTGTGGATGTGTTTCGTGTGTTTGATGCGATGAATGATCCACGTAATCTTACCACCGCTATTAAGGCAGTTCGCAATGTCGGTAAACATGCCCAGGGCGCACTCTCTTATACTGTAAGCCCGGTGCATAATATCGATACCTGGCTTGACCTGGCACGTGAGCTTGAGGACATGGGCTCACATTCCATCTGTATTAAAGATATGGCAGGACTGCTGACGCCGTATGCCGGCTACGAGCTGGTTACACGTCTTAAACAGACAGTGGATGTCCCGATACATATGCAGTCTCATGCAACGACTGGGATGTCTACCGCTACCGCATTGAAATGTATCGAAGCTGGCATAGATAATGTAGATACCTCGATCTCATCAATGAGCATGACTTATGGTCATTCACCGACAGAAACGCTGGTTGAGATTCTGAGGGGGCAGGATAGAGATACTGGCCTCGATCTAAATCTGCTGGAAGAAATCGCTGCCTATTTCCGCGAGGTAAGAAAAAAATACGCCCGTTTCGAAGGTTCACTAAAGGGCATCGATTCGCGTATTCTGGTTGCCCAGGTGCCCGGTGGTATGCTGACAAATATGGAGAACCAGCTTCGTGAGCAGGGCGCCGCTGACCGTTTTGATGAAGTGCTGGAAGAAATTCCGCGGGTACGCAAGGATCTTGGATATATTGCACTGGTGACACCGACGTCGCAGATTGTTGGCACCCAGGCGGTACTCAATGTATTGACCGGAGAACGTTACAAGAGTATTTCACTGGAAACGGCGTCCGTTCTTAAAGGTGAGTATGGCTCGACACCAGCACCGGTCAATAAAGACTTACAGAAACGGGTTCTGGACGGAAACAGTCCAGTGACCTGTCGCCCGGCGGATCTGATTGATGATGAACTTGAGAAACTGACAGCAGAACTGGAACAGACTGCTGGTGAAAAGGGCATACAGCTGGCCGATGGAGAGAATGAAATTGACGACGTACTGACCTACGCCCTGTTTCACCAGGTTGGCCTGAAGTTTCTTGAGAACCGTGACAATCCAGATGAATTTGAGCCGGTACCTACAGGCATAGAACATGAAGTTGTTACCAATGAAGCGGGAGAAGAGGTCTACACTGTCACAGTCGAAGGGCAGAGCTATGTCGTTGGTGTGCGCAATGGTGGTGAAATCGCCTCTATCCAGCCCGCTGTTCCAGGCTCTGAAACAGCGCCTTCCGCGGCATCTATGCCTGTAACGGGCGGCGGATCTGGTACACCAATCAAGGCACCTCTGGCCGGCACCATATTCAAGCTCCACGTGATTCCTGGCCATTCTGTCGCTAAAGGCGATGTTGTACTCATTCTGGAGGCGATGAAAATGGAAACTGAGATACGTAGTTCACAGCCGGGCGTGGTGTCCGAAATTCTTGTACGCGAAGGTGATTCTGTCACTGTAGGCGACAATCTGCTGCTGATTAAATGATGGAGCACTAGATGGAGAAACTAATCGGTTTATGGCAGAGCACTGGGCTGTTTCAGATGGAGTTCGGGCAGCCCATCATGATGGCCATAGGTTTTTTTCTATTGTATCTGGCAATACGCAAAGGCTTTGAACCACTGCTGCTACTACCGATAGGATTTGGTGCCATACTGGTCAATATTCCAGGTGCCGGATTGATGGATGCCCCGCTGATTGAGGCGGGGAATACCCTCTCTCCCGGTGGTTTTCTTTATTATATCTATCAAGTTGGTATCACTACCGGTGCCTTTCCCCTGATAGTTTTCATGGGTGTCGGGGCTATGACTGACTTTGGCCCTCTGTTGGCCAACCCGAAAACACTTTTTCTTGGTGCGGCGGCCCAGTTCGGTATCTTTGCTACGGTATTCGGAGCGGTCGCTGTTAGTGCCATGGGCTGGATTGATTTTAGCATTTCGGATGCAGCGTCAATCGGTATCATAGGCGGCGCGGACGGGCCTACAGCCATTTTCGTCTCCAGTAAACTCGCCCCCGATCTACTCGGGGCAATTGCCGTTGCGGCCTATTCCTATATGGCACTGGTGCCTATAATTCAACCGCCGATAATCCGCTTGCTGACAACACATGAAGAGCGTTGTATCGAAATGGTACAGTTACGACACGTTTCCCGAACGGAGAAAATCGTGTTTCCATTGCTTATACTGGCACTGGTCGCTTTTCTGTTGCCAACTGCGGCACCTTTACTGGGTTTGTTTGCGCTCGGCAATCTGATGCGTGAAAGTGGTGTAGTAGATCGTCTCAGTGATACAGCACAAAACTCTCTGATTAATATCATCACGATATTTCTGGGCATAGCTGTCGGCTCTAAAATGAGTGCAGAACATTTTCTTAACGTCAAGACACTGGGTATCCTTGCGCTGGGAATAATTGCATTCAGCATTGGTACTGCTTCAGGTATCCTGATGGCAAAATTGATGAACATATTTTCAAAACACAAAGTTAATCCGCTTATTGGCTCTGCCGGTGTTTCGGCTGTGCCGATGGCTGCTCGAGTCTCCAACCGTATGGGGCTGGAAGCCAATCCGCAAAACTTCCTGCTAATGCATGCAATGGGACCAAATGTGGCCGGCGTCATTGGCTCCGCGGTTGCGGCTGGCGTTATGATTGCCTTACTGGGTTGATCCCATGGCCTTTCCATATCGCCGTTCTATAATGGAGTTAAAAAGGTGAAAAAATTAGTTACGGTATTTTTTCTTCTTTCATCCCCGGCTGTATTTTCGCAGCAGGGAATGGATACAGAGATTATGCAGCAACTTCAGGAAATGGTGGCATGTGTGGCGACAATAGATCAGAATGAGATAAAATCGCTGGAAAAAGAGTCTAAAAAAATTGAAGCGGAAGTGAAAGGCTTATGTAAGAGCGGTAACCGTGACAAAGCCCAGGAACTGGCGATGGAATTCAGCAGGAAAGTAGTAAATAACCCAGCATTTGTAACCGTGCGCAAGTGTACAGAGAATACTTCTGGCGCCATGGAAGGGATGCTACCCGACATGCCGTCAACTGAAAAAATGGAGAAAGATTATAGTGATAAACATGTTTGTGATGAGATCTAGTCTATAGGGTGCTTCTCTATTCATGAATTATTATATTGAATCCAAAGCCTGCCATCTCTGCGTTTCACTACGGACATTTCCTGCGGTCACAAATCTTCGAAATAGCTAACTATTACGTGCGATTCTAGCCCTGATATGACAATATTTGAATCTCAACCCGGCTTATCGGAATTATTCGAAGTACCTTATAGTTAAAAATGGAGTTATAAAATGAGAAAATTAATCATGGTAATTTTTCTGTTTTCACCCATGGCAGTTCTTGCACAACAGGGAATCAATCCGGAGATAATGCAGCAACTTCAGGAAATGGCGACATGTGTGGCGACAATAGATCAGAATGAGATGAAAGCGCTGGAAAAAGAGTCTAATAAATTTGAAGCTGAGGTGAAAGGCTTATGTAAAAGCGGTAAACGTGACAAAGCTCAGAAGCGGGCGCTGGAATTCAGCAAGAAAATAATAAATTCCCCGGCATTAATAACCATGCGCAAATGTACAGAGAATGTGTCTGCTTCCCTGAAAGGGATGGTGCCCGACATGTCAACTGAAAAAATGGTGAAAGATTATAGTAATAAGCATGTTTGTGATGAGATCTAGTCCTGAGTAACCCTATTTCTAAGCAGCACAACGAGAATTTTGATTTTTAAAATAAGGGTACCTCTATTATTTCATGAATTCATAGGGTTGCCCAAAACACACTTACTGGAGTTTTTTATTATGAGAATGTCGGTAGCTCGTCAACACATTACAGGAATCACTCTTCTACTGTTTCTTGTGCCTTTTTTATTTTCCGGCAATGCCATGGCTGCCACAGCGCAAGAGATTGATGCCAAGGTCGATGCAACATTGAAAATTTTTCGTGCCCAGGTACCTGGAGCAGCGCAATATCTAAGTATAGCCAAGGGTGTACTGGTATTCCCCAGTGTTTTTAGAGCAGGAGTAGGAATTGGTGGTGAATACGGGGAAGGAGCTTTACGGATAAACGGGAAAACGGTCGAGTACTGGGGCACTGCATCGGCTTCAATCGGGTTTACCTTCGGCGCTCAAAGTAAATCGCTGGTCATGATTTTTCTTGATGAAGCAGCGCTGAACAGATTTCGTTACAGCGAAGGATGGAGTGCTGGTATAGATGGTTCAGTGGCCTTTGTTGAATGGGGTAAGTCAGAGAATATTGATACTATTAATTCCAAGGATCAAATTCTTGGTTTTGCATTTGGCAACAAGGGCTTGATGGCGAATATATCACTTGAAGGATCGAAGTTTATACTGCTTAATAAAGATTAATAAGAAGCCTTTTAAGTAACCCGTAGGGGTGCTGCTCGGCGCGATTATTTTGAGGATATCAAAAACCTTATGAGACAGAATCGCGCCTGGCGAAGTTGCTACAGAAAACCTTTTGTCGCTGTATTGTCCTGAAGTCAGTACTTCATTTCACTTTTTCCTCGGCCTTCCTTTTTGCCCCTGCTGCTTCGATAACTGATTTGAAGGCGAGGTAGTACTTCATGATATTGGCTACGTATTCTACGGGTTCACTGCTGGCGTAACGCCGTGTTACATTTTCCACATTGAAAAACCATTTATTTGGGTTTTTTCCCAGTTTTTTAGCCTTATTTCGCATCTTGCTTATTTTTGCCGGGCCTGCATTGTAGGCGGCCAGTGTAAAGGCTAATTGCTCAATGGGTTCTATTTTAGGGTCAGAGAAATATCTGGATCGTAGAAACGCCAGGTACTTGGTTGCTGCGTGAATATTCTTATCATAGGAATCACTTACACCAGTAATTCTAATATTCTTGTCTGCCGCGGTAGAGGGCTTTATCTGCATGACGCCTACAGCTCCACGATTACTTTTCTTATTTTGGTTTAGCTTGGATTCCTGGTAACCCAGTGCAGCCAGCATGACCCAGTCGATATTGTATTTCTTGCCATATTTAATGAAGGACTTCTGGTATTCATGGAGTCGCTTTAATGGGCCTTTTTTGACCGGGTTTTCGATCCATTTCGTATTTTTGTAGTAACGGTTGAATAAAATATTGCCGTACTTTGTGCCTTGTTTATAGTTTCTGAGAAATAGATTCAATTTATAGAGTAAATCTTTGTTGCTCTTTCTAACTGCCCAGGCGATTTGACCGCCGGTGCTGATTGCGACGCCAGTCTCGGGGACGATGTTTTTAAGTATGCGTGACCATAGATTAGCGATGTGACTGTCAACTATTGTGTATTGATAGACCCCTGCATTCACCATTTGCAGTAAATCTTCGCTGGCAAGGTTTTCATCAGTTTCTATGATGTTGATGGCAGGCTTTCCCTCTTTCTGTAACTCATCGCTCAGATGTTTTAGATGGGTGAAATAGCTGCTGCCTTTAACAACATAGACGGTTTTTCCTGCTAGTTGCGCGGCAGTAAGGAGTTTCTCTGCATTTTTGTTGCGAACCAGTACTTCTGAGATATTCGTTCTGTAAGGGTTACTAAAATTTACTTTTTTACGGCGTTCTGCAGTTATCGTCATGCCGGCGGCGATGATATCGCCCTTACCAGCCACTAAAGCGGGGATTAGCTGGTCAAAGGGCAATGCAATGAAGATGAGGTGATGTTTTTTTTCTGCTGTAAGACCTTTGTTGAGATAAGTCTCAAAAGATCTCATCATCTCATATTCAAGTCCAGCCTGTTTGCCTTCAATGATAAAATAATTGGTCGCATTATAATTCACCAATACCCTTATGGCGCGCTTTCCTGCTCTTATCGGATCGACTGTACGTTTTTGCAGTATGACTTCACTTTCTTTACCCATCAGGGTTTTTTCTTCAGTTGAATTTTGAGCAGAAAAACTCGGTTGGAATGATGTTGGAAGAAAAAGTATTGCAATAAGTGAGAAATTTTTAAACCAGTTAAGTTCTGCCATTAGATTATTTGTCATCTATATTTGTAACTTTGACCTTCTCATTCTGCCGGGCTTCAGTGGCTTGTTGCACAAGATAATTCACCACTTTAAATAGCTCTTCTTTGCCGCCTGCCGTGGTCGTAGTCACAAGATAACGTCCATCTACGACAATAGAAGGCACACCCGTTATTTTATATTTGCCTGTCATAATTTTTGCCTGACGGCTAAGGGCGTCTACGCTGAATGAATTATAGGCATCTATAAATTCCTTGCGATCTATGCCCTGTGTTGAGACAAAATCAGCAATCTGATCTTCTGTAGCCAGTCGTTGTTTTTTTACATGTATGACATCCATTAGTGCGTGATGCAGTTTTTCTGTTTGACCAAGTGATTCGAAGGCATAATATGCCCTTGCATGTACTAACCAGTTATCACGGAATATGCCTGGCATACGAATAAATTTGGCATTCGCGGGAATGCCTTCCTTGAGCCATTTATTTAGAGGCGCTTCAAGGTTAAAACAATGCGGGCAGCCGTACCAGAAGATTTCTTTGACTTCTATTTTGTCACCTGTGCTGACAGGGAAAGGTTTTTCATACTGTGTGTATTCAATCCCTTCAGAATATTCTTCTGCCATCAAAATGGTCGGTGACAGGGTGAGAGTTAAAAGGAGAAACAGGATTTTTTTCATCTTTATTCCAATATTTTATAGGTTAGTTTTCTAATGAAACTCTTATTTATTCGTCTTTGCAATGACGGGTTTCTTTTGACTTAATCGGAGACATCTTATGTATATCTGTGGCGCAAAGCCAGTAATAATTTCTCATGTATTCCCGCAAAGCCGCCATTGCTCATGACCAGGATGTTGTCACCGGGTCGACACATGGCAACTACTTCATCGACTAGCATATCAATGTCGGTATGAATGGCAAGCTTCAGTGAGTTGCTATTTTTCTGTTTGGCTATGCTCCATTCGATATCTACAGGCTGATAGATAAAAACACTATCAGCAATTTGTAAAGAGTTAATTAGCGTATCTTTGTGTACCCCCATCTTCATTGTATTGGAGCGTGGCTCGAGAATGGCGATTATCCTTTCATCTGCACAATGCTTTCGCAGGCCTTGCAGAGTGCTGGCGATGGCCGTCGGGTGGTGGGCAAAGTCATCATATACCGTGATATTTTTGACAGTACCGCGGATTTCCATTCTCCGTTTAACATTCTTAAACCTTCTCAAAGCTTCAATTGCTTTACCGGGTGCTATCTCCACATGCGCAGCGGCAGCAATAGCTGACAGGCCGTTAGCTGCGTTATGAGCACCCATTAGCGCCCAGTTTAGTGAGCCCTGCGATAGTCCATTGTGCAAAATATCAAAGTTCGAATAATCTTCTGCAGCTTTACCAGTCTGCCAGTCACAATCATCCCTGTTTGCCAGGCTGAAATACGTTTTCTCCGACCAGCAGCCTTTGTTGATTACATCCGGCAGAGATGGGTCGTCGGCATTGATGACCAGTTGTCCTGAACCCGGCACTGTGCGTATCAGAAAATGGAACTGCTGCTTAATTGCGTCGAGATCGCTAAAAATATCTGCATGATCAAATTCAAGGTTATTCAGTATCAGGGTTTTCGGGTGATAATGAATAAATTTTGAGCGTTTATCGAAGAAGGCCGTATCGTATTCATCCGCTTCGATAACAAAATATTTACCACCTCCTGCGCGTGCAGAGATGCCAAAATTCTGCGGTATTCCACCAATCAGAAAACCCGGTTCCAGTCCTGCATCTTCAAGTATCCAGGCCAGCATGCTGCTGGTCGTAGTCTTGCCATGGGTGCCGGCAACGGCCAGAACATGGCGACCTCGCAAGAAATGCTCAGCCAGCCACTGCGGGCCAGAGATATAATTCATATCACGTTCAAGTACGGCCTCAACTTCCGGGTTACCGCGTGATAGAGCGTTGCCGATCACGATGATATCCGGCTGCGGATTAAGGTTTTCCGCATCATAACGGCTAACCCGGATACCGAGCTCCTCCAGCTGCGTGCTCATCGGTGGGTAGGGGGCGCTGTCAGAGCCAGTAACCGTCGCCCCCATCTCTCTAGCAAGTACGGCTATGCCGCCCATGAAGGTGCCGCAGATGCCGAGGATGTGAATATGCATATGGAACCTCCGATCAATTATGCCATGTCTCTGCGAGACCTGAAGCGTGCAGCTACAAAGCGTGCTTCGCAGCGAATGGCCCGGTCCTTTGCAAGAAGCACAATGCCGTAGATGTGCGCTTCAGGCCTCGCCCTGCGGGGCTTACAGGCTGATTCACACTCTGCGTTGCACCTTTTCACCAGGCCCAGGCATGCTTTCAAAGCTGCGCCTCGATTGTGAATCAGCCTGTAAGCCAGAGATATGGCATAATTGATCGGAGGTTCCACAATGATTACTTTACCATTTCCATCTGTAGCTCACTGGCAAACAGGGTCAGCATGACCATACCAATAATCAGCTGTGTGAGAATGCTCATGAGTATGGCCTTGCCTCTGCTGCAGTCCAGCGCATTGCGGTAGATGTAAACCATCACCACAAATGACCAGATAGCAAGCACCACTACAGCAAATAGTGGAATTGTGGCACGTTGCTGGGCTTCTTCGGACATCGACTGTAACCAGCTGCGAAAAGGCCAGACGACAAGTTGTATCAGCACACTGGTGCCGTAGAAGGCGGTCAATGTCTGCACCGTCCGTTCTGATTTCTTGTTTAATGCCAGAACGATCCACACGATGGCTGTCAGGATGACAACCTGGGTCAGGGCAAAAATCAGTTTGCCGGTGAAGTCCTTGTTCATGTGATCGCCAAGCATGGCCGCCACGATGAGTAAAAAACCGGTAATAATTAGTAGGTTTTGTGAAGCAGGTAAATCCTGGGGACCACGGCGTAGTCGTATCAGATCAACAAAGAGAAAAAGTAGTGAAGTCACTGGGCTTGTTTATTGTCAGTTGGGTTGAGCATGGTGGTCATGAGATAATAAGCATATAAAGAACTAGTCAGGAACACTATGAATAATAACGTAACATTTTATATCGAGAGTACTACTGAATTAAAGAGATTTTGCGCTGAATTACAAAATGGCAGCTGGGTAGGTGTGGATACGGAATTCATGCGCGAGCGAACCTATTATCCCGAACCTTGCCTGATCCAGTTATCCGGTGATGCCGGTATAGCCTGTGTGGATATTGTCTCGATAAAGGACCTTGCACCGTTAAAAGAGGTGCTGCTGCACAAAGATATTGTAAAACTAATGCATTCCTGTAGCCAGGATCTGGAAATATTTCATTTACTATTTGATGAAATACCACCCAATATCTTCGACACACAGGTGGCAGCAGCCTTTATCGGCAAAGGGGATCAGCTTTCCTATGCTGCGCTGGTAGAAGATATTTGTAACGTAAGGCTCAGCAAAGCGCATACCCGGGCACGATGGTGTAAACGCCCATTATCAGAGGAAGAAATTCAATATGCAGAGGATGATGTCCGCTATCTGCCTGCCATGTATGATTCCCTGTCAGCCGAGCTTGAGAAATTGGGTCGCAGGGAGTGGTTTGATGCAGAAATGCAGGGAGTCACGAACTGCTCTGTATTTGCCATAAATGAAAGCAATGCCTGGCAGCGTATGAATGCACTGCGGCGAATGTCCGGCCGGCAGCTCGCCGCTGCCAAAGCATTAGCCGGCTGGCGTGAGGGACTTGCGCAGGCCAGAGACAAACCGAGAAACTGGATTCTGGCTGATAAGGTGCTGCTTCGAATAGCTAATACACTGCCTGAAACAAAAGACGAATTAGCATCGATCGAAGGTGTCACTGATGGCCTGGTGAAGCATCGAGGTGATCGACTCCTGACGATTATTAGACAATCTGTGGAACATGATGAGCTGGATCAACCCACAGGCCCCGGTCGCCCGGATACCAGAGAAAAGGCTTTGAAGAAAGAACTGGCAAAGCTTCTCGATGCAGCAGCAGAAAAAATGGCGATACCGGCTTCCTTGCTTGCTACACGCAAAGATCTCACTGCAATGATCCAGGGGAACCGGGAGCTTGCTGTTTTTCAGGGCTGGCGTGCCGAGGCAGTAGGACAGGTATTGCTGGATTATTTGCAAAGCGATACATCACGTCAATGACATATTGTAGGAGCGCCGTCCCGGCGCTCCTACAGGTTCATCGTGGTTCTCTGATAAACGCATTAAATTCTTTTACGGGTAAAGGCTTACTAATTAAAAAACCCTGTATTATATCGCAGCCTAATTTCTTCAATAGATTCAGGGCATCTTCAGTTTCCACACCTTCAGCGACTACTTTTAGACCGAGATTGTGGGCCAGTTCAATTATGGAATGAACAATCACTTTATCGTCCTTGTTATGGGCGACATCTTCAATAAAGGATCTATCGATTTTTAATTCACTTACTTTAAGACGGCGCAATAAATTTAATGAGGAATAACCTGTGCCGTAGTCATCTATCGACAATTCAACCCCGAGTGAATGAATGTATTCTAGAACATCGGAAACGCGATCAAACTCGGATAAAAATAGATTCTCAGTGATCTCGAAAGTTAACAGGGCGCCATCTGATTCATCTTTTATAAGTTGATCAATTCTTTGTTTAAAATCAGGATGCATGAGTGTGTGAGGAGACAGGTTGACCGCGATGCGTATCGGTCTGAAAGCGGCTTGCCATTCCTTTGCCTGTGCCAGTGCTGTTTTTATTGCCCAGTAGGTGTATTCATCAAGTAGATTGCTTTCTGCCAGTATATCGATAAAGATTTCCGGTGAGACCTCACCAAGTGTATGACTATGCCAGCGTCCGAGTACTTCTGCAGCGATTATTTGGCCATCACTGGCATTCACCTTCGCCTGGTAATATAGCTTAAAATGCTTCTCTTCCAGTGCCTTACGAACTTCACTGACTAATGTTAAATGACCTTTCACCAGTCGATCATTCTCGGGGTCGTAGACGTTGAAAGACAAATTGCTATTTTTTGCAGCATACATAGCTACGTCGGCATGTTTTAATAAATGACTGTATGCATTTCCATGCTCAGGGTAAATGGCTATACCAATGCTTGCATTGACAACGATATTATTTCCCTTTATGACAAAGGCTTCCTGCAGGCTATTAATAAACTGTTCGGCGCGTTTTATTGTTTGATGTTTGTTATGCTCCGGTAACACGATAATAAATTCATCCCCGCCTAATCGAGCCAGTGTTTCATGGTTTCTTATTCTTTGCTCAAATCGCCGTGCAATTTTATTCAGTAAATGGTCTCCCTGTTCGTGACCATAGGTGTCATTGATGTCCTTAAAGCGATCTATGTCGATGAGCAGGATACCTATATTGGATTTTCCAAATTCTGCATCTTTAATATCCTGAGTTAAGCGGTAATGGGACAGTGATCGGTTAGGCAATGCAGTGACCGGGTCATATAAGGACAGATATTCCAGTTGTTTGTTGTTATCAGAGAGTTGGTTATTTAATAGTTTCAGTTCAGTGCGAAATTCTTCATTATTTTTAACGACCATCGCATTTTCTATTGCAACGGATACGATGCCGGCAAAAATCTGTAATAAATTTAAGTCTCTTCTATCGAAGCCTTTTCCACCTACTTTATTTAAACCGGAAATTCCACCAAGGAAACGTTTTTTCCCCTGTAGCGGTACAAGAAGTATATTTCCCACTTTTTTTTCCCAGCGATTTTTCTCGTCATCACTGAGTTCGTCCAGCATCCCCCGCCACCAGGGTTTTTTATGCTTCAACACCCATCCGCATACGCCAAAATTTAACGGTAGTGATTCACCGACAATTTCTTCAGCATTTTTACCTGACGCGCCGCGGTAGGTGTAGGTTTGACTGTCATAATTAAGTATTGGAATTAATATTGTTTCTGCATCAATCAGTGTACGGGCACGTTCTGAAACGATCTGAAAAACGCGGCTCAGGTTGAGTTCGCTACCAATCTCAGTGAATGTCTTCTGCAGTAACTCGATTTCGGTCTCTTTCTGCCGCAGGATACGGCTGAGATCGATAACATTGGATGGCACTTTTTTTTTCGTATTCATTTGGTTTTTTACTTAGGGAGCCTCTGGTCAATTATGCCATATCTCTGGCTTACAGGCTGATTCACAATTAAGGCGCTGCTTTGAAAGCATGCCTGGGCCTGGTGAAAAGCTGCAACGCTGAGTGTGAATCAGCCTGTAAGCCCCGGAGGGCGAGGCCTGAAGCGCACATCTACGGCATTGTGCTTCTTGCAAAGGACCGGGCCATTCACTGCGAAGCACGCTTTGTAGCTGCACGCTTCATGTCTCGCAGAGGCATGGCATAATTGATCAGAGGCTCCTTAGCTATAAACTACCTGTAATATTTATTTCCCGGGCCGTTAGCCAGAGCATGATATTATTGCATTGTTAAGCTCACTGCCAAAGGAATTAGTCTTGTTGAGGGTTTTGATAAAACCCGCCTCACGCTTGCTAGCTTCAGCTTTCACTGCAGCATCCCAGGCATCCTCCATACTCATGCCTTTGGATTTGTTAGCGATGTATGAGGCACCAATCGCCTCGTAGAGAATGTAATCTTCATCACCTATTTCCGACTTCAGTTTGCTGGCCGCACAGGTACAAACTTTGTCGGGGCCTAAGCACATATCCTTAACCGAATCCGCCAGTGCACTGCTGATACTGAATACTGCAATTACTATAAAAAGTCTCTTCTGCATTGTGGTCATCCCTTATTTTGGTATTTGCCCGGTATGCACAGGATGTAATATTGGACTAATTGCTATTAAAATGACAGCTTCATGACTGAATTGTAAGGGAAAACTCTGATGCGACGCTTTTTGTTGCATCATCAGTGTCAATAGAGCAGGCTAACCGGGATATGCGCTACGATATAGATTATCCACACACTAAAAGTGACCAGGAAATTATTACAGCACTGGGTTCATCACAGCATGGTTTATCTCAGAGCAATGCAGATGCACGCTTGCAGGAATGCGGCAATAACACACTCCCACAGAGAAAACCGGCGGGTATCGTCGATGTTTTCGTGCGGCAATTTGCCAGCCCTCTAATCTATATACTAGTAGTTGCTGCGCTTTTTTCCATTCTTATTGAGGAATGGACCGATGCGATTTTCATTTCAGCTGTACTTCTAATCAATGCAATTATCGGCACCGCGCAGGAGTTTTCTGCGCAACGATCAGCAACAGCTTTGCAGAAGCTGGTAACAACTATTTGTAAAGTCTTGCGAGAGGGAGAGACCTATGAAATTGATGCTATACAACTCGTTCCTGGAGATATAGTTCTACTTGTTTCAGGAGATCGAATTCCGGCGGATGTCCGTCTGCTTAGCAGCAATGACTTTGAAATAGATGAATCATTACTGACCGGTGAATCCGATGCTGTACTGAAACAATATGACGTACTTTGCGAAAAAGACACGGCACTAAGTGATCGTAAAAATATGGCGTTTGCCGGTTCGCTGGTCGTACGAGGGCGGGCAAGGAGCATTGTAGTTGGTACGGCTCTGAATACGGAACTGGGGAAAATTGCTGAAGCGGTGCTCGATAAGCCTTCAGCAAAACCTCCATTGGTATTGCGCATGGAGCAGTTCACTCGCCGTGTATCAATTCTTGTCGTTATTGCCGCGATAATATTAGCCGGTATTGCGCTGTACCAGGGAACACCGATCAATGAAATTTTCCTGTTAACCGTCGCCCTCGCTGTGTCGGCCATTCCGGAAGGTCTACCGGTAGCGCTGACAGTTGCCCTGGCCATTGGTATGCGTCGAATGGCATCGCGGCATGTGATTATTCGTCGTCTGATAGCGGTAGAAGCGCTGGGTTCCTGCACATTTATTGCTACTGATAAAACCGGTACGCTCACAATAAATCAACTAACAGCCTGTTATGTGGCCTTTCCCGGACGGGAAGCCTGGGAAATAACAGGTGATGGGCTGAAACCGAATGGCAGCATCCTGACGCTACAGGGCGCTCCAACAATTGACCAGAAAGCAATGCTGGAACAATTATGTCGTACTGCTGTTTTAGCGAATGACGGATTTATCGGGCACGGTGAAGACGAGTGGGTATATCGCGGTAGTGCCGTTGATGTCGCCTTGCTGATAATGGCGCATAAAAACAGCATTCTCAAAGATGACTGTACGATTAGCTACCCTGAACTCAGTAATATTCCGTTTGAATCAGACCGATTATTTTCTGCCTCACTGAACAGCAACGGCCATCTACAAACAGCATATGTAAAAGGTGCAATCGAAAAGTTACTGCCCATGTGCGATGACATGCTGACCGAATCAGGCAATGCTGAAATTAACAAAACACTTTTGATGAAGCAGGCACACGCTCTGGCTGAACAGGGTTACCGCATTATTGCGCTTGCTTCGGGAAACATCAGCCTCACTGAAAAGGAAGTCTTCTCTGAAGAACATTTAAACGGTCTGACGTTTATTGGCCTGGTGGCGATGATTGATCCACTGCGGCCTGAAGCAAGGCAGGCGATAGCACAGTGCTTTAGCGCGGGCATTGATGTGGCGATGGTAACCGGTGACCATCCATCGACTGCGCTGGCCATCGCCCGCAGTCTGAAGCTGACAGATTCTAAGGAACATGTCGTTACTGGGACAGAACTTCGTCAAACAAGAAACGACGCGGAATTTGATGAGCTGACAAGACAGGCGCGTGTATTTGCACGGGTTGAACCACAGCAAAAACTCGACATCGTTCTGTCTTTACAACGCAACGGTCATTTTGTTGCCGTTAGCGGTGATGGCGCCAACGATGCGCCAGCCTTGCGCGCTGCGCAGGTTGGCGTGGCAATGGGAAAAAGCGGGACAGATGTGGCGCGGGAAACTGCAGATATAATTCTTACAGATGATAATTTCTCCTCCATTGTGGCAGGCGTAGAAGAGGGGCGTGTTGCATATGCCAATGTCCGTAAAGTTATTTTTCTATTAATCTCCACTGGTGCCGCAGAGATTGTCCTGTTTATTCTCGCGTTGTTAACACAGCAGCCATTGCCATTACTTGCAGTTCAGCTGCTATGGCTCAACCTCGTTACCAATGGCATCCAGGATGTTGCGTTGGCTTTTGAGCCCGCTGAAGGAGATGAACTCACAAAGCCGCCACGAGCACCCAAAGAACCCATCTTTAATCGGCTTATGATTCAGCGTGTAGTTATTAGTGCTTTAACCATGGGGATAATGGCCTATTTTGTATTTACTTATATGCTCAGTACAGGCATGAGTGTTGATGAAGCCAGAAATAGTACTTTACTGCTAATGGTGTTGCTGGAAAATGTGAATGTCTTTAACAGTCGCTCAGAAACCCGTTCGGCCTTTCGACATAACCCCATGCGCAACAGGTTGCTGCTGTTCGGCACACTGGCAGCTCAACTTATTCATATCGGCGCGATGTACACCCCTGGCCTGAATGATATTCTGCGCATACAGCCGGTTTCATTTGAGCACTGGGCAAACCTGCTTTTTCTTGCCCTGATGCTGTTGCTGATCATGGAAGTGGATAAAATTATTCGGAATAGAATGGGAAAACCAGGTTAAAGGGGAAAGGAAATTCAAAATCGCGGGGTGCCTCATTGGTAAAAAGCATCCAGGACAAAACCATGAAAAATCATTCAGACAGGCCAATTGTGCGAATGAATTCGCCCCTACAAAAGATGCGCGCTAGAAGTTTATGATTTTGAATTACCTTTCCCCCTTTTTCCTGTGTTTAGAGGCCTTATTTATCCTGAGGCACCAACACATACAGCTCTGCCTCCTGCTTCATCTTCCCGGCCAGTTTTTCAGCCATTTCACCATTGCCCCAGAACATGTCCGCGCGTGCATAACCCTTGATAGCGCCTCCTGTATCCTGTGCGAAAGTGAGGCGCTGTAAGCTGCCGTCAGGTTCCCCGGGATAGCTGGTGTGCAGCCATACAGGGCTACCCAGAGGAATATTGATCGGGTCGACCGCAATACTGCGGGAAGGTGTCAGTGGAATGTTCAGGGAACCGCGGGGGTTTTCATCGGTGTTTTCACGCGACTGGAAAAAAATATAACTGCGATTTTTTTCCAGTAACGCCTGCGCCTGTTGCGGGTGATCTTTCAACCATTGACGAATGGTAAACAGGCTGATGTCTTCACGTGGTATCTCACCACGCTCAATAAGTATCTTCCCTATCGATGTATAGGGTTGACCGTTCTGGTCGGCATAGCCAACCGCCATTATGCTGCCGTCGTCCATCTGGATGCGCCCCGAGCCCTGAATATGCAGGAAAAACACGGCGACAGGATCATCAATCCAGACCAGCTCCTTTCCCCATAGCGGTGAGTCTTCACCATCAATAGTTGCTCGATCAGGATAGGCAACCACCTTTTTGCCTACTACTCGCCCGCGCAGACTCATTTTTGATAACTCAGGATAAAGTCCGGCGAGATCTATGCGTAACAGATCATCAGGAACAGCATAAAGCGGGTATCGGTATTGTTCACTGCGAGACAAACTACCATTGAGTAACGGTTCGTAATAACCAGTCACCAGTCCCGTGCCCGGACTGCCATCTTCTTTATTCGACGGAATAACAGGGTGGGGAGTAAAGCGGCTCTCGAAAAAAGTACGGGCGATATCATCATCAACATCGCCAAGCGCAATTGCAGCATGGCAAATATCTTCCCATTGCGGTTTCTTTTTAGCCATTACCCTGCATTGCTGAAGTAGCGCAGGCCAGGCCTCAGCCTGACGATCACTATTCCAGCCAGGTAATTCATCCCAGCCAATAGCTTCGCCTATACCGGGTTCCGGTGGCCGCGGTGCACAGCTGGACAGGAAGATGGCAAGAATTATAAAAAAGAGAAGTTTCAAGTTTCAAATAACAGGAAAATGACAGGCCACCCAGTGACCGGGGGCCTTTTCAGTCCATTCGGGTGTTTCGGCCGCACAGATATCCTGTGCCCGTGGGCAGCGGGTGCGGAAGTTACAGCCGCTCGGTGGATCCATTGGTGAGGGCAGGTCGCCAGTCAGGGGTGCGCCGCGTTTGGCACGTTCGATGGTGGGGTCCGGGATTGGTATGGATTCCATCAGTGCTTTTGTATATGGATGGCGTGGATGGTGGAAGAGATCATCCCGTGATGCCATTTCCACTACTTTACCCATGTACATCACCATTACACGGTGTGAGATATGTTTGACTACGCTTAAGTCATGGGCGATGAAGATTATGGACAGGCCCATTTCCTGTTGCAGATCCATTAGCAGATTGATGATCTGTGCCTGGATGGAGACATCCAGCGCACTGACCGGTTCATCGCAGACCAGCAATTTGGGTTTGAGGATCAGGGCACGGGCAATACCGATACGCTGTGCCTGACCGCCGGAAAATTCATGCGGATAGCGATTGATCTGGTTGGGCAGCAGACCTACGCGTTGCATAATCTGCTGCACCTTCCGCTTGCGTTCTTTTTTCGAAAGTTCTGGCTGAAAAACTATTAGTGGCTCGGAGATAATTTCGCTGACGGTCATGCGTGGGTCGAGCGAGGCCAGCGGATCCTGGAAGATAATCTGCATGTCTCGTCTTTTGCTGCGCATGTTCTTTTTATCCAGCGTGGTGAGTTCTTCACCGTATAGTTTGACACTGCCGTCGGTGACGGTTTCCAGTCCCAGTATGCCGCGCACCAGGGTGGACTTGCCACAGCCGGATTCACCGACGACACCCAGAGTTTCACCTTCCCCCAGCTGAAAGCTGACATCATTTACCGCCTTCAGTATTTGTTTCTTTCGCAGCCACACACCCGGTCCGGGAATATCGAACCAGACTCGGTTGTTACTGACTTCTAGAAATGGTTTGTGACTATCCATTTATAAGGCCTCCAGGTGACAGGCCATTTGCCGCTGATCATTGATACGCTTCAAGGGAGGTTGCTCCGTGATACAGATCTCACGCCTGAACTCACATCGCTCATGAAAAGCACAGCCGGTGGGCAAATGCTGCATATTCGGCGGGTTGCCGGGGATGGCGTGCAATGCACGGCTAGTGTCGCCGTCCAGCCGCGGTACGGAATGTAGCAGGCCACGCGTATAAGGATGCTGCGGATCCCTGAAGATGTCATCGACCGGGGCGTATTCACAAATACGACCGGCATACATGACCAGTACATTATCCGAAATGCCAGCGATAACACCGAGGTCGTGGGTGATCATGATGATACTCATGCCCATGTTGGATTGCAGTTCGTTCATGACATCAATGATCTGAGCCTGCACCGTCACATCGAGTGCTGTGGTCGGCTCATCGGCAATCAACAGATCCGGCTCGCATAATAATGACATGGCGATCATCACACGCTGACGCATGCCACCGGAAAATTCATGCGGGTAGCGGCCAATACGATTTCTGGCATCCGGGATATGTACCGCATCGAGCATCTCGATAGAGCGTTGCCGCGCATCGGCCATACTCATGCCTTTGTGCAGTATCAGCACCTCCGTCATCTGCCGGGCGATGGTTAAATAACCGTTCAAACAGGTCATCGGATCCTGAAAGATCATTGCCATGCGGTTGCCACGAATCTTGTTGATTTCTTTTGCCGGCAGACCAATCAGTTCCTGTCCCTGAAAGCGTGCGCTGCCATCGACCCGGCCATTTGTGGCCAGCAGTCCCATGATGGAAAGCACCAGTTGTGATTTACCCGAACCGGATTCACCGACGATGCCCAGAGTTTCGCCTTTCTCTATGGTAAATGAGATGTCATTGACGGCTGACACTTCCCCGTCCATGGTTTTAAAGCGGGTGTTAAGCTTGTTGACGGTGAGTAGGGACATGTCCGGTTTAGCGATTTTTTTCGATTATTATCGGTCTTTCGGATCCAGCGCATCGCGCAGGCCATCACCGATAAAGTTGAAACAGAACAGCGTGGTGGCAAGAAAGACGGCGGGGAACAGCAGCGCCCACGGTGCGATTTCCATATCCTGCGCACCTTCATTAACCAGTGCCCCCCAGCTGGTAGCTGGTTCCTGCACGCCCAGCCCGAGGAAGCTTAAAAAAGACTCAACCAGTATTACCTGTGGAATGGTTAATGTGACATATACAACAACGATACCGAGCAGGTTGGGCACGATATGCCGCAGAATAATGCGTGGTGTACTGACACCGCAGGCCACCGCTGCCTCGACGAATTCCTTGCGCTTAAGACTCAGGGTCTGACCGCGCACAATACGTGCCATATCAAGCCAGTTGATGGCACCGATGGCAATAAAAATTAAATAGATGTTGCGGCCAAAAAAGACCATCAAAAGAATCACAAAAAACATAAACGGCATGGCGTAGAGGATGTCGACGATGCGCATCATGATGGCATCGGTTTTACCGCCGAGATAACCTGCCGTGGCGCCATAGCTAACACCGATGATCAGGCTGACCAGGGTGGCAATGACACCAATCATCAACGACATGCGGCCGCCGTATAGTGTGCGGACAAACAGGTCGCGACCGATAGCATCCGTACCGAAAATATGGCCATTCGTCCAGCTCGGTGGTGTCGAGATCAGGTCCCAGTCAATCTCATCAAACGTAAATGGACTGAATACTGGGGCAACGATAACCATAATAGTAATAATGCCAAGGATTATCAGGCTGGTGATCGCCGCCTTGTTCATCATCAGCCGCTGCATGGCATCACTCCACAGGCTGCGGCCTTTTATTTCTACCTTGTCTTCCAGTGACGGCAGGACATTGATGTCCTGGGCAGTCATTTCAGTAGCGAACCCATATCAGTAACGTACCTTCGGGTCGAGCAGGGCATAAACGACATCGACGATGATGTTGAAGAAGATTATCAATATGCCATAGAACACCACAACGCCCATCACCAGGGTGTAATCACGGTTCAGCGCGCCCTGCACAAAATAGCGCCCGAGCCCGGGAATGCCAAAGATCTGTTCGATGACTACGGAACCGGTGAGGATGCCGGCAGTTGCCGGGCCAAGAAAAGAAACCACCGGTAGAAGAGCAGGCTTCATGGCATGGCGCAGGATGACAATATGTTCAGGCAGGCCTTTTGCTCGTGCAGTTCGAATGGGATTGCTGCGCAGAACCTCGATCATGCTGCTGCGCATCAGGCGCGAGATATAGGCCACATAGGGCAGAGTAAGGGCGATGATGGGAAGTATCATGTTAGCGAATGCACCATCATTCCAGCCACCAGCAGGCAGCCATTGTAGATTGACGGCAAACACCAGAATCATCAAGGGCGCAAGCACAAAATTCGGTATTGAAATGCCGGTCATCGCGGTGGCCATAACAGCATAATCTACCGCCGTGTTTTGTCGTAATGCCGCAATCGTCCCGAACAGGCCGCCAATAAAAAATGCCAGTATGATCGCCGTGCCACCCAGTCGCAATGAGACCGGAAAACCTGCCGCAATCAGTTCATTGACGGTGTAATCCTTGTATTGAAAAGAGGGACCAAAATCACCCCGAGCCAGATCAAAAAGATAGCGTCCATATTGCTCTATCAGCGGTTCGTCGAGATGGTATTTTTTATCCAGATTAGCCTGAATTTCCGGTGCCAGTGTTTTTTCCGTATCGAATGGACCACCCGGTGCGGCACGCATCAGAAAAAAAGCCAGCGTCAGCAGAATCAGTAACGTGGGCCAGGCACCAAGGAATCGTCTCAGGGTATAACGAAGCAATGAATACACTCATGGTTGAAAATGCGTGGATCGCAGTATAGCAATTTGTGTGTTGATCGGTTGCGTTCTTTTTTATTATTTTTCTTGAATTATTCCGTGTTTTTCGTCCATGAAGGACGAAAAATCAATATCAATTCAGGAAATCGAATAAAAAAAGAATGAAAAAATCAGCCGCACGCCAGCACAAAAAGACTAAGGAACCTCTGATTAATTCGTGAACTCGTATCTCACGCCTAAAATATCCAGTTTTTTCGTTGCAAACCTTCGCAATAGCTAGCTATTACGTGCGATTTGCGCCTTAAACCTGAATATTTTAGTCGCAATCTACTTCGTCCAGAATTAATCAGAGGTTCCCTAATGCTTAACAATCCACAAATTCTTGGTATAAGTATGATCAAGAATATTAGGCTCATACCCCTTCACATAAGGCTTAATCAAATGCTTCGAAACATAAAAATACAACGGCATAATCGCATGATCTTTCAGCAGCATCCGTTCAGCGGCCTCCAGGATGCTGCGGCGTTTTTTCATATCACTTTCCGTTGCCGCCTGTTCCAGTAGTTTGTCATATTCCGGGTTGTTGTAGCCGGAATCGTTAATGCCATGATTGCTTTGCATCAGCTCGGCGAAGGTGAAGGCATCGTTATAATCACCGATCCAGCCACCGCGGAAGACCTGTGTCAGTTTTTTCTGTTTGCGGTTTTGGAGGAAGACCTTCCATTCTTCGTTGATCAGTTTTGTTTTGACGCCGAGGTTCATTTTCCACATGGCCGAGATAGCAATGGCAACTTTTTTGTGGCCCTCGGAGGTGTTGTAGCGAATCTCGACAGTTAGTGGGTTGCCTTTACTGTAGCCCGCTTCCCTGTATAGCTGTTTCGCTTTTTTGATGCGCTCAGCCCCGGACAACTCCGCATAATCGAGTTGCTGGCTTGTGTAGTTGTTAACACCCGGTGGTACCCAGCCATAGGCAGGGATTTCACCTGCTTTGGTAATCTTCTCGGTCAGGATCTCGCGGTCTACGGCCATAGACAGAGCCTTGCGCAGTTTTAGATTGTCCTTGAAGGGTGGCCGGGTCAGGTTGAATCCATAGTAGTAGGTACCAAGTGTTGGAGCGATATGAAGCTCACCGGGCAGGTTCTTCTTTATCCAGTTGTACTGGCTGGTGGGTATGCTACCGGTGATATCCACTTCACCTGCACGATAGCGTTTCAGCTCGGCTGAAGACTCTTCGATGGGTAGATAGATGACCTTCTCGATAATCGTATTGTCATTGTCCCAGTACATGGGGTTGCGCTCCAGTACGACATGGGATTGCACTACCCATTCCTTGAGGACATAGGCACCGTTACCCACGAGCTTGCCAGGGCGAGAGAACTTGTCGCCATTTTTTTCCACACTTCCCTTATGAACAGGGTAGGTGGTTGAGTGGTTGAGTAGCCCCAGCAGGTAGGGTGTGGCGGCTTTCAGTGTAATCTTCAGCGTGCTGTCATCAATGGCTTCAACACCGAGGCTGTCAACGGGCTTTTTTCCTGCGATGATGGCTTCTGCATTTAAAATGGGTGCCAGTATCTGAGAGTACTGCGAGCCAGTAGCCGGGTCGACCGAGCGCCGTAGCCCATATACAAAATCACCTGCCGTGACCGGGTCGCCATTCGACCACCTGGCATTCTTACGCATTTTAAAGGTATAGACCTTCCCATCATCACTGATCTCCCACGATTCCGCCGCACCGGGTATAACAGTCCCGTCCGGTTTTTCTATCGTCAGCCCCTCATAAAGATCACGCAGGATATTTGATGCCGGGACACCTTCAGCCTTATGGGGATCGAGAGTCTGTACCTCGGAGCCGTTGCCGCGACGCAATACTTGCTCCGCAGCAAGATTATCGGGTTTGGCAAAAGTGGCCTGGCTGACAGCCAGCAGGCAGAGAGAAAGGAAAAGTCTTTTGAGCATGGTTCAAACCAGAAAGGAAATGAAGTTTTACGTTTTACGGTTTATGATTTACGTAAAACTTAGCTTGCTAACTTACTTGTTAGCAGCTTGTTTATCCGCCTAACATAATCCGCCGGAGCCTCCAGCTTGCCCCCTTCACTCAACAATGCCTGATCGTAGAGCACCTGGGACCAGTCTTCCAGCTCGTCTTGATGCTCATCCATATAGCTGATCAGGTCATGTTCCGGGTTGATTTCCATGATCGGTGCGCTGCCTGGAATCTCCTGTCCCATAGACTTCATGAGACGCTCCATATTGGCGCCGATATCATTTTCATCCGCCACAAGGCAGGAAGGAGAGTCCGTCAAGCGGGTGCTGATACGTACTTCCTTGACCCGGTCACCGAGGGCCGTCGCGATACCCTCGATCAGCTTCTTGAGTTTTTTCTCAGTTGCCTTCTTTTCTTTTTTTGTTTCACTGTCATCAAGTTCCAGACCGCCTTTTGCGACTGATTTCAGTGACTTTTTCTTGTATTCGATCAGATGGTTAACCACCCATTCATCTATCGGATCACTCAGAAGCAGTACTTCGATACCTTTCTTACGGAAGATCTCCAGATGAGGAGAAGTAGCTGCCGCCTTCCAGGTGTCGGCGGTGACATAGTAGATCTCTTTTTGATCATCTTGCATACGCGAGATGTAGTCATCCAGCGAGACGTTCTGTGTGTCCTCATCGTAATGCGTGCTGGCAAAGCGCAGCAACTCGGCAACCTTTTCCTTATTTTCGTGGTCATCCACGACGCCTTCTTTGATTATCTTGCCAAATTCCTTCCAGAAGTTGGCATATTTTTCAGGTTTTTTGTCTGCGGTCTTTTTCAGTTCACCAAGAACCTTCTTTACCAGTGCTGAACGTATGGTATCAATGGCACGGTTCTTCTGCAGGAATTCGCGCGAGACATTCAGTGGCAGGTCGGCAGAATCCACCAGTCCTTTAACAAAGCGCAGATAAGGCGGCATCAGGTGTTCGGCATCATCCATAATGAAGATGCGACGCACATACAATTTCAGCCCCTTGCGGTGTTCACGATCCCAGATGTCATACGGGGCTTTAGACGGGATATAAAGCAGGGAGGTATATTCGAGTTTGCCCTCTACATGGTTATGCAGCACCGACATAGGGGGTTCCGGGTCATAGGACAGCGTGGTGTAGAAGTTATTATATTCTTCTTCAGAAATATCACTTTTAGCCCGTGCCCATAGTGCCGCACCTTTGTTGATTTGTTCCAGCTCATCCTTTTCCTCATCCATTTTCATACGGATGGGCAGGGTGATGTGATCGGAATATTTTTCTATGATGCTACGCAGACGGAAGGTTTCCAGGAACTCGTTTTCGTCTTCACGCAAATGCAGGGTGATGCTGGTGCCACGATTATCACGCTTGGTCGACTCAAGCTGATATTCACCTTCGCCGTTAGAGGTCCAGATGATAGCTGAATCTGCAGGCTCACCGGCCCGACGGGATTCAACAGTCACCTTGTCTGCCACCATAAACACGGAATAGAAACCGACACCAAACTGGCCGATCATAGTGGCATCTTTGGCTTCATCGCCGCTTAGAGACTCTACAAACTGTTGGGTGCCAGAACTGGCGATCATACCCAGATTATCGATCACCTCATCGTGGTTCATGCCGATACCATTATCCACAATGGTCAGGGTATGGGCATCTTTGTCGACAGTTATGGTGATGGCGAGTTCTTCACCATCTTCCATTAAAGAGGCATCTTGTACAGACGAAAAACGCAGCCTGTCGCAGGCATCCGATGAGTTAGCGATCAGTTCACGCAGGAAGATTTCCTTGTGTGAATAAAGAGAGTGGATCATAAGGTGCAGCAGCTGCTGCACTTCGGTTTGAAAACTGTGGGTTTCTGCTTTGGCTTTCTTGGCCATGTATCTATCCTCGGGTGACATCAAATTAGCTGGATAAGGTGATATATAGCGTCAATGATGGCAAATTCAAGGAAGTTTTGGGTCATTTTTCGCATTGACCTGAGACAGCACAAAAAGTATAGTCTCGCTCCGTCCTTCCGGCTGCCATTTGGCTGGCCAGATGGGTAGAAAACGGGGTATAGCGCAGTCTGGTAGCGCGCCTGCTTTGGGAGCAGGATGTCGGGAGTTCGAATCTCTCTACCCCGACCAGATTTATCAGAGCTGTCGGGCTAACAGGTGACTGAAAACGCGGCAGTCTAAATATGATAATGTAGTGCCGCAAGGCGCCCGTAGCTCAACCGGATAGAGCAACGGCCTTCAGCTGACACCTGATTGATCTTTGATTCATCGTTGATTGATTGGGTTTGTTGCTTAGGAGCCTTCGCCTGGAAACAGAACGGGCGAAGTGGAGGATACTGTATCGGTGAAACCTTACGTGCAAACGTTGGCAATACCGAGGAAACCGGTGGCCAGATGGTAATACCTGACAGCCATACCTGATCGAATGAGCGCAAGCTGGTAGAACAGGGAAAGGAAACGCCGGGATCCGTAGAGACTATACGTGTCCCACCTGAGATGGTGAAGATATAGTCCAGACCACAAACACCTGCGGGTGGCAGTGAAAACTGTAGTGGTAAGCTAAGCCGTAGGTTAGAGGTTCGAGTCCTCTCGGGCGCACCATTTTTTTGGTGCCAGAAAAGTTTATGGTGAGCGTAGCTCAGTTGGTAGAGCCCCGGATTGTGATTCCGGCCGTCGTGGGTTCGAGTCCCATCGTTCACCCCATTTTATTTTGTGATATAGAAGTAACACGGGCCGTTAGCTCAGTTGGCAGAGCAGCTGACTCTTAATCAGCGGGTCGAAGGTTCGAATCCTTCACGGCCCACCATATAAAACAAAGGGTTGCAGTGCTTCACTGTAACCCTTATTTATGCCAGACAGCACATAGACAGCACGCCGATTTCCGGCCTTATCCATCACCGAGAACTCAGTGCGAAAACAAAACGCTCTGTTTGCGTGAACTGATTCCCCAAAACTAGCTGATCTCTGGCAAGTTCTTGTAAGTGATTCTCATCTTGAGTGATCTGCTTACAGTTTTGCACTCAGATCTTCCTGAGTTCCAAACACTCCCCCCGTCAATCCAAAAGAGGGGGAGGATGAAAGTGTGGCCTCAGGGTAAATTACGTCAGTCATCACCCCCATTGCCGTTGTTTGATCACGCTGATACCGGTATTCTTGTAAGGGTAATAAGTAGGAGTGCCTTACATTATGTATAAAAGCCTGTTCTTTATCCTTGTTCTTCAAGTTTTGTTATATGGAAGTGCATTGGGTGCAGATAATGAGGGGGTATATATACCGAAAGGTATTGGCCTAAAAGGTTGTAATGAATTCCTGCATGAATACGGATCTGCAGGTATTGAGAAGACAAATACAGGTTTTCGGTACAATATCGATTTTGGGAATTATATTGGGTGGTTTCAGGGGTATTTGACTCGTGTGAATTTAAGTATCTCTGGGAAAAATGATTATTTTTCCGATGTCAGCATTCTTGATGTTCTTGGCTGGGTAGGGTCATGGTGCAGAGAGAACCCTAATAAAAATGTTGCAAAAGCGATGTATATTTACACTGGGTATAAAGTTAAAGAGAAATCCAAACTGGATATTAGTGACTTAGAAAAACTTTTATTATCAATGCCACCTGCAACTAAACTTAGCTATAAAGATAAATTGGATGAGTGTGAGGCACACCTGAAGGCCAATCGTTTAACAACGGGTCAGAGTGGAAATGCATATGACTGCTACAATCAAATACGCACTCTTTACGTCGAAAATCAAGATGCAGCTATAGCTGCCAGTGATGGAATTAGGCGTATTTCAAATAAATATATTACCAGGACTAAAGAAGCGATAGATGAAAGAGATTTTAGAAAAGCGAAAATCAACCTCAAAAAATTAGAAAGTGTTGATCCATTTAATTCAAGCATAAATGGACTAACGGAACAGCTTAGTCAAAGAGAAACAGACCAGAAAATAAAGTTAGAAGATGACAGGAAAAAGAAGATTGAAATAGAGGCTGCTCGTATCAAGAGAGAAGTTGAGCGGGTAACTGCAATGACACATCTTAGTTCTGCAGAACAAGTTAGACAGTTGCCGATAGATGTGCTGAGGTCTTTAGTAACCTGTATGGTTGGGCCAACTAATAATCCACGCGCATTTAACGATACTTTACGTTTTGCGCAAACTTCTGATGGTGTTAGTAGAGAAGCCTTAAGTATTTGGTCTATGGCGCCTTGTGATTAATTGTTATGGCTGTGTATTTTCTGAAAAGGCCCAAGGTCCATATATTTTGTACTATGCAATATTAAGAAAGCTCACATTTACAACCACAATTTAGAAGAACATTAGAATGAGAAATGTGTATGCCCGCACTCGATTAGATAGGAAAAAAGACAGTTGTAAAAGGACGTAAGGGGACGGAGTTAAGCGTAAGGGGACGAAGCGTAAGGGTACGGAGTTAAAATAATAAAATAAATGACCTGTCCCCTATGTACCCATTATTGGTTAGGTTATACCACATACGATATTTCCGATATTAGATAATGATACCTTCAAGAAGCCAATATAATAAATGGTCAACTCCAAGTAAATGGACCTTTTGGGCTGGTATAATCGGGATTCCTGTTGGTGTAATATCACTAATTTTTTCAATTATCAACATACTTCCAAACGAAGAATATAGGAATTTAGTTTTACAGGCTGCCCAGGAATTACGCTATAACAAGGAGTGGTTATCAGACATATCTATAGCTGTTGATAATAAGTCATCTATAATTCCAGTTGGTAAAATGAAAACTGACGCTCTCGTCAAATTAACTAATTTAGAGTATCTCAATATAGTTGCTGAATCATATGGTGAAGAAAAATATATATACCAAGAGATTCTCAAGTTACATGACTTAGCAAACACTCTTGGAAGCCCTGGCAGCATCAAAGATGTCGATATATTCAATGAAAGATCTAAATATAAATTACATGACGTAGCTTTTTTAAATAGTTTTTTAAATTGGTATTTACGCCCCTTGATTGAGGAAAATTTAGACGACAAGCAATTATATTCCTTAGGGTGGAACCCTTTCCCTGTAAAATATTTTTCAATCGAGGGAATAAGTGAACTTGATATGAATTATTTTATATATGAGGGAAAACCAATTACAGAATATCTGCACTATCTTGCTTTGATAGATTGATTAGGAAATGATAATTGAAAAAATAATTCCTGCTTTAATACCACAGTTAATGTCCACCGTGACAGTATAAAATTACTATTCCAGAAATTGATGCATATTCTGGCCCAATCTGATCACTGATTCTGGTTTTAACCGATCACCCATTCTGGAACATTCCGATCACTGATTCTGGTTTTATCCGATCACTTTTTCTGGTTTTCCAGAATCGGTGATCAGATATTTCCAGAATGCTTTCCAACGCATTGATTTAACTTAATAACTGCTACTCTTCTGGCCTTTTTTAGTCGGGAGAAACGGCAGTGGCAAAAAAGAGGTTATCAATGCGTAAAATCAGAGAAATACTACGGCTTCGCTATGAAGCAAAATTGGGCTATCGAGGCATAGCTCAAGCCCTCAATATTGGCTATGGCACGGTCGTCGATTATCTAAAACGAGCAACGACAGCAGGGCTTGGCTGGCCTGTTCCTGACGACTTGGACGAACGTGATTTAGCGCGTTTGTTGTTTCCGACTCAATCGCGAACAGGACAGCGTCGATTTGTCGAGCCGGACTTCGTGGCGGCGCAACAGGCACTTAAATCCAAAGGCGTCACCAAGCTCTTGCTGTGGCAGGAATACCGCCAGCAGACACCGGATGACGGCTACAGTTACGCGCAATACTGCCATCGGTTTAAGTGCTGGCAAGGCCAGCAACAACGCAGCATGCGACAAGTTCACCGTGTTGGTGAAAAAATGTTTGTGGATTACTGCGGCCCGACCATGGCGGTGGTTAATCCTGATACCGGCGAACTTCGCCAGGCACAGATTTTTGTTGCAGTACTCGGTGCCTCGAATTATACCTTTGCCTGTGCAAGCTGGAGTCAGAACAAAGCCGACTGGTTACAGGCACACGTCAAAGCCTTCGAGTTCTTTGGCGGTGTGCCTGAACTGGTGGTGCCTGATAATCTAAAAAGTGCGGTCAGTAAAACCCACCGTTATGAACCGGATATCAATCCCAGCTATCAACAGCTGGCTGCCCACTATCAGGTGGCGATTGTTCCTGCCCGGCCTTACAAGCCTAAAGATAAAGCCAAGGCGGAAGTGGCCGTACAAATTGTTGAACGCTGGATCATGGCACGCTTAAGGCATCAATCCTTCTTTACTCTGGCCTCACTCAATCAAGCTATCAGTGTCTTGTTAGAAGACCTGAACCAGCGGCCTTTTAAGAAGTTGCCGGGGTCGCGTAAAAGTCAGTTCGAACAGCTGGATAAACCGGCGTTACGTCGCTTGCCTGCAAACCCTTACCAGTACGCTGAGATCAAACAGGCACGCGTGCATATTGACTACCACGTTGAGTATGACAAACATTATTACTCTGTTCCACACCACCTGGTCAAACAGGTGGTAGAGGTACAGGCCAGTGATAATACTGTGGCGATCTACCATCATGGCAAACGGATGGCTAGCCACCCTCGCAGTTATCGCCAGGGACACCATACAACCTGTACTGAGCACATGCCGCGATCACACCGTGCAATGCAGGAATGGTCACCAGAGCGCTTCCTGCGTTGGGCGGCAGACATCGGTGTGGAAACACGTGAAGTGGTTCAGCATCTGTTGCAGGAGAAGCGTCACACCGAACAAAGCTACCGTCGCATACTGGCGTTACTCAGTAACGCAAAAAAGTATGGGCGAGAACGGCTGAACAATGCCTGTGGTCGTGCCCTGTTGATCAACTCCCCGACCCGCACCAGTGTGGAGTCCATCCTTAAACAGGGACTGGATCAGGTGGCAGTTGAATTACCACCGGTTCAAGAGGAACTGGCGCTGGATAACCACGAGAATGTTCGCGGTGAAGACTACTACCATTAAATTAATGCAAATCAAACAAACACAAAAAGGAAAAACCATGTTAAATAACCAAACCCTGCAATCCTTACGCAACCTGAAACTGACCGGCATGGCCGATGGCCTTGAGCAACAATTAGCGCAGCCTTCTACCCATGACGAACTGGGCTTTGAAGAGCGACTGGCCTTACTGGTTGATCGGGAAAGCACGCATCGTCATAACAACAAAATCACTCGTCTAATGAAAGCCGCCAAACTCAAACTACAGGCGTATCCTGAAGACATTGATTACCACCATCCACGCGGCTTGCAGAAAAGCCAGTTTGCTGACTTACTCAGCAGCCACTGGATCCAACAGCATCACAATGTGCTGATCACAGGCCCCACAGGCTGTGGTAAAACTTACCTGGGTTGCGTGCTCGCCACGCAGGCTTGCCGACATGGACTATCGGTGCGTTACTTCCGCACTTCACGCTTGCTTGAAGCCCTTAGCATTGCCCATGGTGATGGCCGTTTTACTCGGTTGATACGGCAACTGGCCAAGACCGATTTACTGGTACTCGATGACTGGGGCTTAGAGAAAATGACACTCAGTCATCGCAATGACATTCTGGAAATAATGGAAGACAGGCATGGACTGAAATCCACTTTAATTACCAGCCAACTGCCGGTCAATCAATGGCACAAAACCATCGGTGATGCGACCCTTGCCGATGCCATTCTTGATCGATTATTACACAACAGCCACAAGCTGAAACTGAAAGGAGAATCGATGAGAAAAATCATGAGTGAATTTACTGATTCCGATCACTTAGGGTAAGATCAACACATCACTGCGTTGGAAAGATCAGGTGATCGAATAAAACCAGAATCGGTGATCAGATTCGCCAGAATACGCAATATGTTTTATTTGAATATGATTCTACCTTTCTCATTAATTACATCAGCTCTTATGGCAATAAGCCTTTCGATAGTAAATTCGTTATTTTCATAATCTGGGTGTTCAGTAACAATACCAGAAAGGCAGTAGTAGGATATATAGTTTTCACTTTCAAAAAAGCTTATCAATGGGCCGCCGCTAATTCCACCGAGATTATATTCTGGTGGTGGAGGATCAATTTTAGAATTATCAAGTTGATGCTCAGGTTCCAATAACCATGTAATTTGAGTGTCTGTGACGGTTCTAGAAATCACTATTGCTGTAAAGAGCCCAAAATTCAAGAAATGTTACTAGTTCAGGAATATTAGATAAAATTAACTTATATTTTAGGCCCGAATTAGATTCACCTACATATCCGAAGAATATTATTAGATATGTTGATGGCAGGCACCGTACTGAGTTTTTCAGAGCGAATGGCGTTAAATATATGCCTTTTGAAACGAGAAAACGTAATGCTGATGAACTATTGAAAGCATGCGGAAAAATCTGAGATAAAGCTTACTGCTCTCGCAACCATTCTTCAAGTTGTCGAGTTGCGAAAACATCATCGCGGTTATAGCTGAGGATATTATTTTTTAGGTGTACCTTGATTTGAGTATTAGGCTCGGAAAGGAATCTTTTAAACTGTACTATAGACCATTGAGAGCCAGAATCATCGTCTTCCCACTGAAAATTGACCAGATCTTTGTGTTTGCAGATATCCTTCAGTCCGTAACCTTGGAGTGGAAGAACTAGGCTGTTTAATACGGGCTTCTGCAAATCAAATAAAGGGCTGTCATCGCCTAGTAGATAAAGTACCGTGGCATTACCTTCCATGTTATATCGTTTTGCATAGGATTTGATTGTTGAGTGTTCATGACTAGAGTAATGTGCAAGAATTAATGAGGGGTATTTTTTTCGGTACTCTTCGATCCTGGTCAAAAATTGCAGCCAGCCTTTTTTATCTTCTGTTTCATCATCAGTCCAGACATATTCAAAATTATTATTTTTATAGTCAGGAACAAGAAAGCCCCAAAGGTACACATGCTTTTTACCTGTACCTGTTAGCGGGTTATCCTCAATATCAAAATGTACCCATTGACCTTCAGGCAGTGAGACCGGATTAAGCTTGAAAACTTCTCCAGTGAGATAGGACTTTGCTTGTAAAACCGCACGTTGTTTTTTCTCGAACCCTTTAAGGTATGGGATATCAGAAATAATGGATGGGTCAGTTTTAGAGAGCTCAGTTATCGTATCAATTCCTTCGACCTCAAGCCCTTCAGCTGCACGACCCTGTATACCATAGAGTAGAGATAGCTCTTCCTTTGCCTCGAATTTTGGTTTGCAATGCATGTAGTAGGGGCAAGCGTGACACTTACTGTGACTATACCGAACTATTGGTTCATTTTCACTTGATAGCAACTCGCGCATCTCAACAATAAATTTCTCTGTTATGGCATTAGCCTCGTCACCAATTAAGGCTTCATTTCCGTCACCTAGAAAAACAGTGGCTGGTAAGGAGTTAGCTAACATACGGCGGTAAAACCCTAGTTGAATTTGTATTTCTTTTTTTTCTTCGTTGAGTGATAACTTGGCATCAGCAGGCTGGTATTCACCATTCTCATTGAGAATCAAAAAATCGGGGTAGCCAGTTAACCTGTTAGCTTCATCCAATAGCTGTGCTTGATAGATAACTTGTACCTTGTCAGCCATAAGTTGGCTGGTGTTTTCCACTGAGGTTGCGGTTTGTACTTCGAATGTCTCGGAAAGGCGCTGGTGCACAGCATTTTCATGTTCAAGACCGAGTTGGATGACTAATTGTTCAAACTCATCTTCAGTAGGGGGTAAATTAAGCTGCGCCTTGTTATCGATCCATACTCGACGGGTACACAGGCTCCATGATTTAGCATCACTTGGCTTTATTAGTGGTTTGTACACCTTTTTCGACATTAATATCAATTTACCTGATAAATACTTGGTACCAAAGAGGTTTGTTTGTTAGTTGTTGATTGCCTAATTTTCCCTTATTCTCTCATAATGTACCCTTAGTGAGTATAACAATGACTGACGAAATCTTAACCCTCAAAGATGTCGCAAAATACTTAAAATTGGCAGAAAAAACCGCCTATCGCCTTACTGCGGAGGGAAAATTACCAGGTTTTAAGGTCGGCGGCAGTTGGCGGTTTAAGCGTGCTGATATCGAGCAATGGATTCACGAACAGAAAACAAGCAATAAGGATAAGGGGTAGTTTTGATGGCACTGTTGGAAAATATTGAAGCAATTGAAAGGCGTCTGTGGGGCGGTGCCGATAATTTACGCGCCAATAGTAATTACGCTAGCAACGAATATTTTCTCCCTGTCATGGGTTTGATATTTTTGCGTCATGCCTATAGCCGTTTTCTTGCAATCAAGCCGGGCATTGAAGCATCACTTCCCAGTCGCGGTGGTAAGACACGTCCCCTGACAAAGGAAGATTTCTCTAGTAAGAGCGCAATATTTCTTCGACCTGAGGCGCAATTCGATCACCTTGTAAACCTTAAAGACAGTGACGACCGTGCCCAGGCGATTATTGATGCCATGGATGCCATTGAAGCAGACTATGAAACTTTGCAGGGCGTTTTGCCAAAAAGCGAATATCAGGAACTTGATAATGATGTTATCGGGAATCTATTACGCACGTTTAATGATCCGGCGCTCAAGTCGGCCACGGGCGATGTCTTTGGGCGTATTTATGAATACTTCCTGACCAAATTCGCTGATCAGAAAGCCCATGATGGTGGTGAATTCTTCACGCCGGTATCACTGGTACAAATGATCGTCAATGTGATAGAGCCAGATCATGGGGATGTAATCGACCCGGCTTGTGGCTCAGGTGGCATGTTTGCGCAGAGTGCACACTTTATTGAGCAGCAGCACAAGAGTCCCCAGGATGCAGTAACCTTTTATGGCATGGAGAAAAACCCGACGACCATTCGTCTGGCTAAGATGAATCTGGCTGTTCATGGTCTGGAAGGAAATATTCAAAAAGCAATTAGCTATTACGAAGACCCTCATAACTTTCTAAGCAAGGCCAATTTCGTTATGGCTAATCCGCCCTTCAATGTGGACGATGTTGATGCTGAGAAGATCAAAAATGATCCGCGTCTTCCATTTGGTCTGCCTGGCGTAAACAAGAAGGGCGCGGTATCCAATGGCAACTATTTATGGATTTCTTATTTTTACAGTTATCTAAATGAGCAGGGCCGCGCAGGATTTGTCATGTCCTCGCAAGCCTCTAGTGCCGGAGGTGGTGAAGCAGAAGTCCGGCGCAAGCTTGTTGAAACAGGCGATGTCGATGTAATGGTCGCCATTCGAGGCAATTTCTTTTATACGCGAGCCGTCCCATGTGAGTTGTGGTTCTTTAATAAAGAGAAGCCAAAGCATCTCAAAGATAAGGTACTGATGCTCGATGCACGCAATGTCTATCGCAAAGTCACGCGCAAGGTTTACGATTTCTCACCAGAGGAACTCCAGAATCTCAGCGCTATCGTTTGGCTCTATCGTGGCCAGTCGGATCGTTTTCTTGGCTTGGTCGAGAGTTACCTGCAAGCGGCATTAGGTGAAGCGGAGAAAACAGCGCAGCCAATTAGTGCCTTTACAGAGGCTCTGGATGAGGTGCTAGATAAGCTGGAAGCTTCCGATCAGGAAACGTGTGATCTACTAGGAACCTTTAAAGGCGACGGTCAGACTTTCCAAAAGGCGGTGAAAGACCGTGTTGCGACATGGGCCAAAGCGACAAGAGATAATGCCGGGCTGCACACGGCAGCCGAAGAGATAGCGCCGTTGGCAGAGACCAGTCGTGACTTTATCAAACAAATTGACCAGCTTTATAAGTTTACCGAGAAACAGGTGAGGGAGGCTGGTGCTAGAGTCTTGAATAAACCACTAAAAGAGTTGGACGAGCTTCGAAAGGAAGCAGTAGAACAGCTCAAGCAGGTAAGGTATTTCTATAAGCAAGCCCACTGGTTGCAAGAGCGTTTCCCTGATGCACGGCTTTGTGATGTCGAAGGACTGGTGAAGCTGGTTGATAAGGAAGAAATTGAAGCCAATGACTGGAGCTTAACGCCAGGGCGTTATGTAGGCGTTGCCCCTGAAGTTGAAGATGAAGATTTTGACTTTGAAGAAACGCTCCGAGATATTCATATAGAGCTACAAGACCTCAATGAAGAGGCCATCGTTCTGGCGGCCCAAATCCAGAAAAACTTCGAGGAGTTGGGTGTATGAGTTGGTCCGAAATAGAGTTTGAAAATCTATATCAGGTCCCATCAAAAAATGGTCTTACTCGGCCTGCAAGAGTAAGGGGCTCGGGTTGCAAAATGATCAATATGGGCGAGCTGTTTGCCAATGATCGTATAGGTGACATTGAGATGGAGCTTGTGCCTATGAATGATAAAGAGCTGGACACTATGCTGGTAGAAGAAGGCGATTTGCTTTTTGCGCGCCAGTCTCTCGTGCTAGCAGGGGCGGGGAAATGCTCGATAGTCAAAAATATTGAAGAACCGACAACATTTGAATCCCATATTATAAGGGTTCGTTTGAATAGAAAAAGGGCATATCCACCTTTCTATTACTACTATTTTAAATCACCAACATGCAGAATAAAATCCATCGTTATACAAGGTGTTCAAGCGGGTATCAGAGGAAATGACCTAAAGAAACTGAAAGTTCATGCACCTGATTTGAATATTCAGGTGCGTGCCTCAGAAATACTGGGAACTTATGACGACCTCATTGAAAATAACAAACGCCGGATTGAGTTATTAGAGGAATCGGCGCGGCAGCTTTACAAGGAATGGTTTGTCCGTTTCCGCTTCCCTGGCCATGAGCATGTCAAAATTATCGCTGGTGTACCAGAGGGATGGGAAAAGAAAACAGTTTCAGAAGCTTTGGAAATTAACCCGAAAGTAGCGGTCGAAAGTGGAGCCATTATAACTCACGTTCCAATGGCCAGCTTATCTGAATCGCAGATGACTGTGGACACCTCAAAATTTGAAACAAGAACCAAGCATACTTCAGTAAGATTTGAAAGTGGTGACATACTGTTTGCTCGTATTACCCCCTGTCTTGAGAATGGTAAAACGGCTTACGTTAATTTTCTACGAAAAGGAGAGGTGGCTTGTGGCTCAACAGAGTTTATTGTTTTGCGTGGGAAAAGCGTGAGCAATCAATTTGCCTATCTGATGGCTAGAGAAGAGAACTTTAGGGGTAATGCTATAGCAAGTATGATTGGTTCATCGGGGCGCCAGCGTGTTCAACCATCTTGTTTTGATAAATACATTGTTCCTGTTCCTCCGCTCTACCTTCAAGAGCTATTTGATGATGTTGTAGAGAAGAACTTTGATCAGATTTCTACACTTATTAAGCAGTGCGAACAACTAAATAAAGCTCGCGACCTTCTCCTCCCAAAACTGATGAGCGGAGAGGTCGTTGTATGACCCCGCTAAACGAAGACACGCTTGTTCAACAAACCACAGCCGATTATTTGGAAGAGCAGCTAGGCTGGGAAAGTGTCTTCGCCTATAACAATGAAACTTTCGGGCTAGAAGGTACATTAGGGCGTAAGTCTGACAAAGAGATTGTCTTAACGCGCTATCTGGGAGAGGCATTGATGCGGATTAACCCAGATTTGCCTGAAAGCGCCTATCAGGATGCCTTACGCCAGATAGCCGAAGCGTCGGTGACACAAAATACGCTCCAAACTAATAAGGAGAAGTACGACCTTCTTAAAAATGGTGTAAAGGTTCAGTATCGGCGAGCTGACGGACAGCTCGAAAAACGCACGCTGCGTGTGTTTGATTTTGATGATCCTGAGAATAATCATTTTCTTTGTGCGCGTGAGTTATGGATTCGCGGTGATATTTACCGCCGCCGCGCGGATATTATCGGATTTATAAATGGCTTGCCCTTGTTGTTCATTGAGTGCAAAGCGATCCATAAGGATGTCCGTCATGCCTATGAGATGAACTTGTCCGATTACAAGGACACTATCCCCCATCTTTTCCACCACAATGCGTTTATCGTTCTTGGTAACGGCGTTGATGCGAAAATTGGTTCACTCTCCAGCAAATATAATCATTTTAATGACTGGAAGCGTCTTGCCGAGGAAGAGCCAGGTGTTGTGGATATGGAGACCCTGTTAAAGGGGGTCTGTAATAAGCGTGACTTTATGGATTTGTTTGAGAACTTTACCCTGTTTGATGAGAGCAGTGGTGAGTTAGTCAAGATTGTAGCTCGAAACCACCAGTTTCTCGGTGTCAATCGGGCGATTGAGGCGGCCCAGGATCGTAAAAATCGGCAGGGGAAGCTTGGAGTTTTCTGGCATACACAAGGCTCCGGTAAGTCTTATTCGATTGTTTTCTTCACTCGCAAGATTCATCGCACCCTTGGCGGTAATTACACATTCCTGATCTGTACCGATAGGGAAGACCTGGACGGGCAAATCTACAAAACTTTTGCCGGCTGCGGTCTGGTTGATAACGACAAGGACGAATGCCGAGCCGGTTCAGGTGAGCATTTGAAAGGATTGCTAGAACAGCATAAGGCCTATGTATTCACCTTGATCCAGAAATTCAACAAAGATGTCAATCCAGACGAGCCATACTCGGACAGGGATGACATTATCGTGATAACCGATGAAGCGCACCGCACCCAATACGGAAGGTTGTCGCTAAACCTAAGAAATGCACTTCCTAACGCCAGTTATATCGGCTTTACCGGAACGCCTTTGTTCAAGGATGATGAAATTACGCGGCGGGTATTTGGTGATTATGTTTCCACCTATGATTTTCAGCGAGCGGTTGAGGATAATGCCACCGTACCGCTTTATTACGATGCACGTGGGGAAAAACTTGGGCTGGAAACCAATGATCTAAATGAAAAGATAGCAGCGAAGCTTGAAGAATATGAGAACGAAGATGCCGACACAACAGAGCGGCTGGAAAAGGAGCTTAAACGGGAGTACCACCTGATCACCGGTAAGAAACGGCTTGACCAGATTGCGCAGGATTTTGTGCAGCATTACAGCACGCAATGGGAAACCGGAAAGGCAATGTTCGTTTGTATCGATAAGGTGACATGCGTGCGTATGCACGGACTTATCGAAAAACACTGGGATTTCCGGATAGTTGAGTTGGAGAAAGAGGTACAAAGGGCACCAGATGAGCAAGAGGAAGTGCAGCTTCGCCAACAGCTTGCATGGATGAAGGAAACCCGAATGGCCGTGGTGGTTAGTGAAGAGCAGGGCGAAGTTGAAAAATTCCGAAAATGGGACTTAGATATTACTCCATACCGTAAACTCATTAAGGAAGGCTTTGAGACCGATGATGGAAAGCGCATAGATGTAGAAAGCGCTTTCAAAAAGGAAGATCACCCATTCCGCGTTGTAATAGTTTGTGCCATGTGGCTCACCGGCTTTGATGTGCCGAGCCTATCTACGCTCTATCTCGACAAGCCTCTCAAAGCACATACCCTCATGCAAGCCATTGCTCGCGCGAACCGTATCTATGAAGGCAAGAATAATGGTCTGATTGTTGATTACTGCGGTATATTGAAGAATTTGCGTAAAGCATTAGCAACCTTTGCTGGTCATCAAGGGCCGGGAAATGTGGATGATCCAACCGTACCGCCAGAAATTGATCCAATTCGCCCGGAGGAAGAATTACTTGCAGACTTGGAAGAGGCGATAGAAGCAGTTAAGGCATTTTTGCAAGCGCAAGGCTTCAGGCTTGAAGATGTCTTGGAGAAAACTGGTTTCGAGCGCAATAAGGCCATAATAGATGCCAAGGAAGAAGTGAACCAGAATGATGAAAGCCGCAAGCGTTTTCAGATTATCTGCCGTGAAGTATTTAAGAAGTTTAAGGCCTGCCTGACCATCAAAGGTATTAATAAATTTCGGCATGATTATGATGCTATTAATGTCATATACAAGAGCCTGCAAGAGGATGTAGAAAAGGCAGATATCTCGGATATTATTCAGGCGTTACACAAGATTATCGACGAATCAGTTGAACCCAAAGAAGTAAAGGATGGTTCACCAGACCGTCTCTATGATATTAGCCAAATTGATTTTGATCGTTTACGCAAGGAATTCGAGCATAGCCGTGCAAAGAATACGATCACACATTCACTCAAGGAGATGATTGAAAAGAAACTCCAGAAGATGTTGGCACAAAATCCAATGCGCACCGATTTTCAAAAGCATTATGAAGAGATAGTTGCTGGCTATAACAATGAGAAGGACAGGGCAACAATCGAACGCACATTCGAGGCATTGCTTAAACTGACGGGTACTCTTAGTGATGAAGAAAAGCGTGCGGTGCGTGAAGGGCTGAGCGAAGATTCACTGGCATTATTCGATTTGTTGGTCAAACCAGAGTTAACGAAACAGGAGGTTAGTCGTATCAAAAAGGTTGCGCAGGGGCTGCTGGATATTCTAAGCACCGAAGTTTCAAGAATACAGGACTTTGCAGCAAAGCAGGCTACTCGAGATGAAATTAAGGTGAAGATCAAGGATTATCTTTGGGATGATAAAACCGGATTGCCGGAGAGTTTTGGACCTGAAGAAATAGAAGAAAAAGCTAATGTGATTTTTGCGCATGTATTGATGGGTGCAAAGCGCGATACGTTCTCAGGCCATGTGAGGGAGTAGTTCTTGAGTAACGACGCGCAATTAACTGAAAGCGAGTTTCTCCAGCATTTTCTACTGAATGCTCCGCATACGATGTGGTTCTTGGGGGCGGGTACTTCGCGCACAGCAGGCCTTCCTACCGCTACAGATATAATATGGGATTTAAAACGGCACTATTACTGCCTTCATGAAAACCAGGATTTACAGTCCCATGATATTAACAACAATACCATCAAACGAAAAATTCAAGACTACATGGTTAGTCAAGGATTTCCCGTGTTATGGAGCCCAGAAGAATATTCCTTTTATTTTGAGCTAACCTTCGGTGATGACTACGATGTGCAGCAGAAATATATTCAAGAAGCGCTTTCAAGCGAAAAAGTTTCCCTGAATATCGGACACCGCGCCCTTGCGGCATTACTTGAAATGGACAAGGCAAGGATCGTCTTCACCACGAATTTCGACGATGTCATCGAAACTGCCTATGCAGAGGTCGGTGGTAAGAATCTCTCACCATTTCACCTGGAAGGTTCATATGCTGCGTTGGCTGCACTTAATGCAGAGCGCTTTCCTATATACGCGAAGATTCATGGGGATTTCAGGTATAAAAGTATTAAGAATCTGGAAGTCGATTTGCTTAGCAATGATGGTGAGATTCAAAAGTGTTTTCTTGCTGCCGCTGCGCGTTATGGCCTGATTGTCTGCGGGTATAGTGGGCGGGATAACAATGTCATGACGATGTTTCGTCAGGCCATAGATCAAAATAATGCTTTTCCGCATGGTTTGTTCTGGACAGTTCCGAGGATTAAAGGCGTTTCAGATGACGTTATAGAGTTGATTAACTACGCACGTCAAAAAGGTATTAGTGCTTATCTGGTGGAAACTGGAACTTTTGATGAAATGCTTTCAAAAATATGGCGACAGCTAACGGATAAACCTCAAGTATTAGACGCTAAGGTGAGAACTGCAAGTATCGACCGCGTTTCCATTCCATTACCTGACCCCGGTAAACAATACCCAATTCTGCGCACAAATGCCTTACCTGTAATTGAAGCACCGACTTCATGCGGATCGGTAGAATTGGCAAATCCTATAGTGTTTAGAGACTTGAAGGAAAAAATCATTGAGGGTAGACCTAATGCAGTTCTAACTTACACAGATAAGATATTATTCTGGGGAGATGAAAATGAGATCGTCAAGATATTTCCTGAGAACGAAATCAAGGTTATTCAGCGCCATGATTTTAACGATGCGACTCAAAGCGTGGCGGAATCACCTTTTGTAAAATCATTTTTTGAAGAAGGGATTGCGAAGGCTCTTATTCAAGGAAAGCCCCTTATTCTTCGTCGTGCAAGAAACCGAACTTACTATATCGTTGTGCGTAGTGATGCGGTGGGCGAGGATGTGTTTTCGCCCTTACGAAGTGTGCTAGGTTTTAAAGGGAATCCTGGTTATATCACAGGTACAG